>NZ_JBIWHY010000007.1:0-248173 GCF_044764345.1 Bacillus sp. NPDC094106
AACATGAAGATGGTTGCTGTTGACCCGAAAGTGATTCCACTTGGATCAAAAATATGGGTAGAAGGTTACGGAGAAGCAATCGCTGGTGATACTGGTGGTGCAATTAAAGGTAACCGTATCGATGTTCTAGTTGGCTCAGATTCAGCTGCTGACAAATGGGGACGTAAATCTGTTAAAGTGAAAATTTTAAAATAATCAATAACTGCTAAATAGGAAGCCAGCTCTCTTATGATTTGAGAGCTGGCTTTTAATTTTATATATATAAATACAAATTGAAGAACCAACATAAACCCTTTCTTTTTAGGTGGGAAAGAGCATCCAGCCATGCATAGAAGCAGTCAGATCCTCTTCCTGCCCCACGCCAAGTTAAAACAAAGAGAGAGAATGAGCGCAGGTCACTTTTTGTTCTTCATAGCAGCGACTTATATGTTGGAAAATCAAAATGGATATATATAAACCCTTTCTTTTTAGGCAGGAGAGAGCATCCGACCATGCATAGAAGCAGTCACTACCCCATGCCAAATGAAAACAAGGAGAGAAAGCGAGTGCAGGTCACCTTTTGTTCTTCATAGCCGCGACTTATATGTTGAAAAATCAAAATGGATATATATAATGACAAATAAGGAGGTTGTACAATGAACGTACGCGCAAAAATAGACTGGATCGGCACACCGAAGCCGTATATATATAAAGACGACGTTACATACGATGCCACTGCCATTGATTTTTCACTTGAGCAAGACGATAATCGCTATAAATTAATCGTACTCAAACATCATGAAAAAATTCATTATAAAATTGTACAATACGGCATCAAACCTGGATCACAAAAACCATTTCCGATTGATATACCATTTCAAGAAGCAATGCTCCCGTTAGTAGAAAGAATTCTACAAGATCCATATGTACAAGCTTGTCGTATTTTATAGAGGCATCGATATATCAAAAAAGACTACCTCTTTGTAAAGAGATAGTCTTTTCACATTTTAATGCGTTGGACCAGATATTTCTTCTGATTTCAGCGTATTATTCGCAGCGATTGAATGATACAATATTTTCCCATCCGCACTTACTGTAACAATATGTTCATTGCTGAAGCTTTTGAACTTCACAGATCCATCACCATAGCGAATATTATATTCTTCATACGTCGTTACTTTATATTTCGTAGAATTTTGGCGTTCAACATTGCGCACTTCGAATTTTAATAAATCCTCAGTAATTCCCTTTTTCTTTAAATATTGCAGATAATCGCGGTCTTCTGTATATGATTTCCCGCTCTTATCATAGTCATTTTCAATTAAGCTAAAGTCATTTAAAGAAATAGCACGCACGTTGTTATAAATGTGAGTACGAACAAATTCACCAATCGCAGCATCAGATGTTTGTTTTGGGAATTTTAAATAATAGGAGCTTTGCTCTCCAATTTTTACACTTTCAGATTTCACGACTCCAAAATCCGTTTGTTTTTCCAAATGTACCTCTACTGTTTCATCTGCCGGCACAGGGCCTAATTTATAACTTCCGTAAGCTAACTTTCCACGCTTTTTGTCATTTACAAAGACACTAGCGCTATTTTCGTCAGAAGAGATTGTAACATAGTTTCCTTCAAGTGGTAATTTCACATCCACTTTCCCATCTTTTTCTCCAGCTAGCTCAACTTCCTTTTCCGTTTCCAGTTCAGTAAGCTCTGCTTTTGCCTTTGCTTTTACAACATACGTACCAGGGAAATAAGGTCCGATTTCTTTAGACGATTTTTCGCTAGAAATATCAGTTGCTTTTTTATCATTTACATATACTTCTGCAGTTTTTGCAGTTGTGCTGACGTTCATGAAATACGACTTAATGCTAAACTTATATTTCGGATATAAGAGCCATTCTTTCCCATCTTCTACAATTTGTCCATCCACAAAACTCTCTTTATCTACAAGCTTTTGATCTACCGTTTGCTTTTGTAAGTAAGATAATAAATTTTTATTGTAAGAAGGATTATCTTTTAAATAACGTAAATAGGATTTAATATCTTCTGTTGTTATTTTTAAACCCGGGTCATCCGATTTTACAAAAGAAGCAATTGTATTTATATCTTTTTTATTGAAAGCCTCAATTAATGTATTGATTTGCTTTTCTTTCGAAAATTTATATGCCCCGAATTTATATGCGCCAAACAATGCAGCAACAAACAATGCAACTACAATTAAGATCACAATATTTTTCTTACTCTTCTTTGGCTGTACTTCCTGATATACATCCGCTCTCGAAGCAGCCACATTTTCTTCAATCACTTCTACTTTACTTCCGCATTCCGAACAGAAGTTCAAGTGATCTGCGACTTGTTTTTTACACGTTCCACAAAACTTCACAACGATTCCCTCCTACTTTCTTGCCAATTTCATTCCAGCAAAAGCAGCTACATATGTCAGAATAAAACTACCGAGTATTAAATAGATCCAGTTGCCCTGCATAGATAGCATCGTTCCACTCATTCCAAACATACTTGTCAATTTCCCTGAAACATCAATTTGAAACTTGGAAAGAATATTTATTAAGAGCATCATAACTGTATAAGCACTACTACATACAGCAAGCGTTACATATATATTAGCTGCTGATATTCTCGCTAATTTTTGTCCTGCTCTAAACATAAAGAAGAACGGAATAATAAGCAGTAACAATCCATAATGGAATCTACTATTTACATCTTCTATTCCTGCAAGTTCTTCTGGTCCTGCCCCTTCAGCAATTGCAAGCTCCTTTAACCCTGTTCCATTAAAAGACATACCAGATACGAATGAGAACTGCATTTCGTTATCTTTTTCCTTTTTACTCTTACGTGAAAAACCTTTTTCAAAAGCAGGGCTTGTTACTTCTACTGGTGCAAGATGAGCCATATTCCATACTTGTGGCGTCAGCTGCAGTGTTAACATCACACGCTGTGACGTTGTAGATGCTAATTCTTTCAATGGTTTCACACTATCCTCTTTCATAAAGAGAGCCATTACACATAAAATAACAGCTGTTAGCAAAAAGCCTTTTACCACTGCTGCTACTCCGTAATAAAGTGATGCTCCATATGGAAGTAACTCACGGAATGCTTCTGCCATATTGTTTTGGCTTGTATGAGCAATCATTCCTAATAAACTAAAAATCGTTCCACATATAAATCCACTTACCAAACTTTTAAAGGAAGAGTACCCAACTCCTACCGTTACAGCATCCATTCCTGGAATAACAATTGATTTAGATGCAATGAAGCTAACAATAAATAAAAATACACCATAAGCAATACCGACTGTAGCTGCCATTGTCACTTGTTCACCAATTGTATGAGCAACTCGCTTCTTTCCAATCCATATACCTGTTCCGCCTAAAATAATAAATGGAATTAATAATAATAGTAAAAATGGAGTATGCCAATATAAAGAAAGAATTATTCCATCTGTATCTCCGGCTGAAAATCCAAGTAAATGGTAGTTTAATAGCGTTGCTGTTGCTCCATTATAAAAACCTGATAGCATATCTAGTTCACGAGCAAACTTATGAAGAAATTCCTGTGTCATTGTTGCAAATACAAAACTTCCAATCCATCCCGCAAGTAACATAAGAACACTCGCAATAGCTCCGCCAATTAGACCCGTTCTTAAACCGCCCTTATGTAATCCTAATTCAACTTTAGTGCTTTTTTCCATACTAGGTAACTTTACGATATGTTCTTTTTTCTTCACCGTAAATAAAGAATGACCGCACTTTTGACAGTACAAATTTTGGTGGGCATTTTCGTTCCCACAACCGCAGCAATACCTAGAATTATCTTGTTCCAGGACTACACTATCTGTAATCACCATTGCCATACTTCCTTCGTTAGGACAGTAGTTCACTTCTTCTCCATGTTGATTCCCACACATGCGACAATACATCTTGCTCACTCCCCACCTTGCTTAATGCCACAAACTGGACAGAAGATAGATGTTTTTGCAATGCGCTCATTACATGATGCACATGCAACTTTTTCCTCACTTCTCTCTACTGCTAACATTGGATTTGGCTTCCCGCATGCCCCGCAAAACTTATCACTGATTGATAGAGAACCACCACATTCACACGTCACTTTCTCCCCCTGTTGCTTTTGCAGTTCAATAATTCGCTTTCTTGCCTGATAAATCGTAACATCGAATGCTTGGATTGGAGCAACTAATGGCTTTAATGATTCTTCCCTTACTCCAGTATCTCGAAGTTGAACATACACCTTTTGACCAAGATCTAATAAAACCTCTGTCTTCCTCTGGAGCTGTACTTGTATTTCCTTCTTCAATTGTGCAATCTCTTGTGCAACTTGCAGCTTCACCTTTCCTTGTTCAATTCCTTCTTGCAGCTTATTCATACCACTACCTAGTTTCGTCTGCAAATCTGACAAATTCAATCTCCTCCTCAATAAAAAATCATATATTTTCCCAAGTATATGTTACCATATTTTCCTTTTTTTGTACGAGCGAATTCATTTTTTCTGTTTTCGCAGCTTTTTGTTTATAATGGTAGAGGAAAGAATTCTTTTGTACGGAGGAAAACTATGCTGCAACATTCAATTACGAAAGATGAAATTATGATGATTGCGAATGAATTTGTTCAAGGACTGGACCCGCATCAAGCAGCCGATCAAGAACACGTTGCGACTGCTCGTCATTTGTATCGCAGCGGCGTTGTCTACAATGTTGACTTTGATGGTTATACGTTATCAGGTACCGTAGATGCTGAAGGAAACGTGTATAGCGTTCATATACCGATTCGTAATATCCCAGAAAGCTATTGCGATTGCTTCGCGCCAACGCAATGTGAGCACATGCTCGCTGTTTTACTATCTGCCGCTTCTAGTTTTGGGCAAGTGGGAGATGTATTAACCTTGTTTAAAAATAAAACAAAGCCAACGCTCCCTCCGATTCGAACGGCGCGACAAGTATTACAATCGTCCGCATTTGAAGACACGGATTATAAAAGCTGGCAGACATACTTTGAGTCTGAATACGAATCATTTAAAAAAGAACAAGCACGGCTCACATATAAACAAATGTATTTTCTTATGAGTATCTTTACAGACTTTTATATGAAATTGGAACGGAAAGCACCGCGCATCATTACGATACATGAACTATTTAAATTACACGGTGCACTTTATTGTTTTCAAAAATTATTAGAAGAAATCGGGGATTTTGAAGCAAATAAAACCTACTCTTATCATCAACCAATTAATGTCGTTCGCCTATTTGTTGATAAAGTAGAATCGCTTGTACGTGACTTTAAATCGGAACCTATTCCCGCTGAATGTGAGCCCATTTTACAAGAAACAGCTCGCCTCGTGCACACCATTTTCTTCTCAGCCGATTCCTATACACAGGAGAGATTCTTTATTTACCGGCATATATGGGGAGAACTCTTAACAGAAAAATCCTGGATACAGGAAGAGCAAAAACGAATTGATGCAAAGATGCACCCTCTTTCAAAAGCACTTGCTTCTTCTCATCTACTCTTTTTACAGCAAAACGATAAAGCCGCTATGGAAATACTTGAAAAGCAACCAGCTTCAGTTGTTAGCCTTTATTTTGACTGGTTAGAAGAATTGCTGAGCACCACACAGTGGGACCGTACTAAAAATTGGCTTTCTTTCACATATAAACAAGTGAAGAAAACAATTCGTGATCAGACCGATACGATTTTTGTAAAAGATATCGTTCGTTTATTTATCATGATGTATGAAACATATGCGACACATACAAATGAACAAGCGGGACTTGAAATGATTTTACAAGAACTATTACCGTACAGCTTCACAAATTACGAACAATATGCACTAGCAAAGAAACAATATCATACATGGACAGAGCTTCATCTCTTACACGGGCCCCAGACAATTGAATTGTTAAAAGAGCCACTGAAAGAAGTTGAAAAGGAAGCACCAGAAGCAGCCCTTCCTCTCTATCATCTTGCAGCAGTGCAAGCGATTGAAGAACGGAATCGTAAATCATACCGCCGTGCCGTCCGCTACTTAAAGAAATTACGTATGCTCTATAAGCGCTTGAAACGAACAGATGAATGGGATGTTTTCATCATCCAAATCGCAAATTTACATTCACGCTTACGTGCACTACAGGAAGAATTACGGAAAGGAAAATTAATCGATGATCATACAAACTGAAGTAACAATTAGGCTCCAGCATGTCAGTCAAGGTTGGTTCCTTTGGGGAGAAGATGAAGCCGGTATCCTCCTACCTGTAGCAGCTTGGAAACAAAACGCCTTCACATGGCACTCCACTTCCTTCTATGGTACCTTCTTGAAGGAAGTTACACATGAAGAACGAAGCGGCATTATGTTAACAAACGTCCAAGCGTTCGAGTATATCGCAAATAAGCCAATGAATTCCTTTGCTGAAATGCAAATAAATGGACCGATTACTGCCCTTACGCCAGATGCAAAAGAACTATGGGATGCCTTTGTAACTGGAAGCTTTATACCTGATATGAAACGCTGGTCAAATCATCCGTCATGGAAAGTTAATCATGTTTCAATTGAAGATGATACGCTAGCATCGCTCTTCTCTCAGGCAATTAATGAAAGTATTCTTCAAGACGCTCGCTCTAATGATGGCTGGGAGGATGCAAAACGACTATATGAACACTATGACTTTACAAAAAGACAACTTGAGACAGCGATGCATGAAGAAGATTGGCTCCGAAAGATTGGTTACATTGAGGATGATCTTCCCTTCACAATCGGTCTTCGTCTCCAAGAGCCGCAAGATGAATTTGAAATGTGGAAACTGGAAACAATTATTACGCCAAAGCGTGGTGCACACCGAATATATGTATATAATGGCATCGATTCACTACCAAAGAGATGGCATGATTATGAAGAACGTATTACAGAAACACAGGAAGGGTTCAGCAGACTAGTTCCATGGCTTAAAGAAGATGACCATTTCAGGGAAGAGCTCTATGAAACAGAAGCTTGGAACTTCTTAACAGAAGCAAGCAATGAGCTACTAGCAGCTGGCGTTACCATTTTACTACCATCTTGGTGGCAAAATTTAAAAGCAACAAAACCGAAATTACGCGTCCAATTAAAGCAAAACACAAATCAAACGCAGTCTTTCTTTGGCATGAACACTCTCGTCAATTTCGACTGGCGTGTTTCCACAAATGGAATTGATTTGTCAGAAAGCGAGTTTTTTGAACTTGTTGAACAAAACAAGCGACTCTTCAACTTAAATGGTCAATGGATGAGACTTGATCCTGCTTTTATTGAAGAAGTAAAAAAACTAATGAAACGCGCAGATAAGTATGGCCTTGAAATGAAAGATGTTCTGCAGCAGCATTTATCAAACTCAGCAGAAACAGAAATCATCGAAGAAGATAATCCATTTACCGACATTGAAATTGAGTTAGATGGCTATTACGAAGGGCTCTTCCAAAAGCTACTCCATATCGGAGACATTCCAAAAGTAGAACTACCATCTTCCTTACAGGCGACACTTCGCCCTTACCAAGAGCGCGGTGTAGAGTGGTTATTATATTTACGAAAGCTTGGATTTGGGGCATTGTTAGCGGATGATATGGGTCTTG
Source organism: Bacillus sp. NPDC094106 (assembly GCF_044764345.1). NCBI lineage: Bacteria > Bacillati > Bacillota > Bacilli > Caryophanales > Bacillaceae > Bacillus > Bacillus sp. NPDC094106. The sequence goes on from NZ_JBIWHY010000007.1 coordinate 7,612, forward strand.
GAAAAAGTATTCAAACGATTACTTACTTGTTATATATAAAAGAAAATAGTCTCCAAACAGGCCCAGCTTTAATCGTGGCACCAACATCTGTACTTGGGAACTGGCAAAAGGAATTTGAACGTTTTGCACCTAACTTGCGCGTACAGTTACATTATGGAAGCAATCGTTCCAAGGGAGACTCTTTTAAAGAATTTCTTCAAGATGCAGATGTTATATTAACTTCTTATGCGTTAGCACAGCTTGATGAAGTGGAACTGAGCACACTATGCTGGGATTCTATTATTTTAGATGAGGCGCAAAATATTAAGAACCCGCATACAAAACAATCAAAGGCCGTTCGAAATTTACAGGCCAATCATAAGATTGCTTTAACCGGTACACCGATGGAAAACCGTCTTGCAGAGCTATGGTCTATTTTCGACTTCCTAAATCACGGATATCTCGGAAGTTTAGGGCAGTTTCAGCGCCGCTTCGTAACACCGATTGAAAAAGATCGTAATGAAGCGAAAATCCAGCAAGTGCAGCGGTTCATTTCACCATTCTTACTGCGCCGCACAAAACAAGATCAAACGGTCGCATTAAACTTGCCGGACAAACAAGAACAAAAAGAATACTGTCCGCTAACTGGTGAACAAGCATCACTATATGAACAGCTCGTGCAGGATACCTTGCAAAACATTGAGGGGCTAAGCGGGATTGAGCGACGCGGTTTTATTTTACTCATGTTAAATAAATTAAAACAAATTTGTAATCATCCCGCGCTTTATTTAAAAGAAAAGGCACCGCAAGATATTGTGCAGCGTTCTATGAAGACGCAAACACTGATGGATTTGATTGAAAATATAAAAGATCAAAACGAAAGTTGCTTAATCTTCACACAGTATATCGAAATGGGCAATATGCTACAAAAGATATTAGAAGAAACATTTGGTCAGCGCGTCCTCTTCCTAAACGGTAGCGTACCGAAGAAAGATCGTGATCAGATGATCGAACAGTTCCAAAATGGAACATATGATATTTTTATTCTATCCTTAAAAGCTGGCGGTACGGGGTTAAACTTAACTGCAGCAAACCATGTCATTCACTATGACCGCTGGTGGAACCCAGCTGTAGAAAACCAAGCGACAGACCGTGCTTATCGCATCGGTCAAAAACGATTTGTCCACGTTCATAAGCTCATTACAACTGGAACACTTGAGGAAAAAATCGATGAAATGTTAGAACGCAAACAATCACTAAACAACGCTGTTATCACAAGCGACAGTTGGATGACAGAACTATCAACAGACGAATTAAAAGAACTACTTGGTGTTTAAAATCTATATATACATCAATTAAAAAACGGCATAAATCCCCTCTTTTTATAGGTGAGAGAAAGCATCTGGCCATGCATAGAAGCGGTCAGAGCACTTTTCTGCCACATGCGTAGTAAGAACAGAAAGAGCAAACGAGTGTAGGTTACTTTTTATTCTGCATAGCAGGGATGTAGATGTCGAAAAATTAAAATGGATTTATATAGTGTAATATCGTATATTATCGAACGATTGATATATGAAGAAGGAGCTATTCCTAATGGATTAGCTCCTTTTTCTATGCCAAAACCAATTGCTGATTATAATTCCCGTCAATCCACCGCACGTATCTAATAATGAATCTTGCCACATCGGTGTACGATCACCTGTAAACCATTGATGAATTTCATCGAATGTTGCATAGCCCGCTACGAAAAGCAATGCAAATATAAAGGAACGCTTTCTCGAATAACCCGATCGATATAAGGCGTAGTATATCAATGAACCAAGCATAAAGAACACCATAAAATGCGTTCCCTTACGAATGAAGAACTCGATAAAACCACCAACACCTTTATTTGCAATACTAACTGGTGTGCCTCCGCCATAATCAATGGATACCCACGAAAAATGTTCTTTCACAAATTCCACATTCACGTGCTGCTCGATATTTGATCGCATATCCTGCTTCTTATATGGCTGTGCTGAAGAATAAAAAATAATCCCCATCCATAATAAAACGGGAATCCAAAATAACCATTTACGATTCATTTTTTGAGGCTCCTCTCTTATTCTTCTAAGCGTACCAAAAAAAAGAAAAAAATTCACGCCAAAATATTACCGTTGTTCCCTATATATATGACGAAAAGGGGGTGAAAAAGATGGCAGTTGAAACGATTGTAACGGATTTGACTTTACGCCTTGTATTAAACGATGGCCTAGACAAAAACGGGAAAACAGTTTTCAAAAACAAACAGTTTAAACGAGTAAAACCAAATGCTGATTTAGGAAAGGTACACGAAGTAGCGCGTGCACTTTCTTCATTACAAGAATTAAAGCTCCATGCTGTACAGCTTGTGAGCACAGCCGATCTTTCTAACCTGTAAAATTTTTAATACAAAGGAGGTCATAAAACATGCAAGTACTCGAATTGATTTTCGCAAAAGAGGATGGAAAAACTGTTATTTTCTCTATCGACAATCCGACAACACCTGTAAATGAACAAACAATTACCCAAGTGATGGACACGATTCTTTCCTCTTCCATTTTCCTATCAATTGATGAAAACACTCGTAAAAAGGGAGCACGCCTTATTGAAAAGACAGTATCAGAAGTAAATATTGCTCCTTAATAAAAGAAGACGAAGCTGCCTCACTTTGCAGCTTCGTCTTTCTTCTTCGGCATTTCAATTGGAATGAAAATACGAGAGAATCCGACTGAAACATATTTATAATTTTCTTTTCCCATTGTAAATTCCGTTGTATACGTCGAGAAGAAAATATAATCATTACGCTTTGTATAATGATCAATTAACAACCCTACTTGCGGCTGTACATACTTTTTCCCTAACTTATTACCAATTTTCGCAAGCTCCCCAACAAATCCATCTGGATCTTCTTTTTCAACTTCCGTTAACTTTTTACTAATATCATTGTGATTCATAAATTGCTTTGCTGCCCACTCTGTATATTCCCCTTTACTCGGGTTGCTGTTTGCTAAATAAACAAACAGAAGGACAACAAGTGCCAAAATAATATATTTCCACTTCATATTCCATCACCGCCTAACTGTTTCTATTTTCATATATATGTACAAACGGTGCAAATTAGAAAACCTACCATCCATGAAAACTCCCGCCACTTATCTCCTTCGGATTTTGAAGTGGGGGTCTCTTGCCCATTTTCTGATAAAATATCCTTAAACCAACGGAAACTTTACAAATATTTACAGAATTTTAAAATTATTTTTATATTTTATCTATATACTAAAATATGTAAACTAATACTTTTAAAGGAGGCTGTTCAGTTGCCTTACCCAGTTAGTCTTCACACCATTTCTGATGCTATAATAATGCTACGGCCTTATAAAGATCCTTTTTTTCGCGCTCAAATTTATACCACTAACGGATTTCTCTACTCACCAAAAACACCATTAGAATTAATAAAAGAATCGATTATCTCACACAATTATTCCACATACGAAGGAAGACGCAAAGCAATTATTGAAAAATGGAATTTATGCCAAAACACGCCTATCCCTATTAATCATCGTCGCTTCATTTGTGCCATTCCGACAAAATCTCCTGCTGCTTGGGATTGCATCTGGATATTCTATAAAAGTATTAAACACATTAAAAAAGATAATAAAAAGCGAGCCATACTATATTTTCGTAATGGAGATATCGAAACTTTACCTATTAGCTATTATCAAATGATACAGCAATGGAGAAAAGCCGGTAATATTTTGGCTCAAATGATGCTCGATGATTTTCATAACAATTTCTAATAGAAATAATAAAGTGGAGACAAGGTATTACTTGTCTCCACTTTATGTTTACTAGATCTCAGACCGCATCTTCTTTAACGCCTGCCGATATATCCATCTCACTTGATAATACGTCATCCCCATTTCTTCCCCAATTTCATGAATTTTCTTCCCCCCGTAAAAACGCTCCGAAATAATATATCTCTCCCTCTCGTCTAACAAACTCATATAATCTCGCACTTCTGACGACACTTCTACTCCGCATACAAGCTGCAACATTTCTTGATCAAAACATATATACCGCTTTTGAAATCGATTTTCTTTCTTTAACTTCTCTAACAAATACCCGCGTACCATTACAAGAGCATATGCTGAAAAACTCCCTTTCTCTGCCTCGTACCTTTCATATGCAACCCAAAGCCCAATTAAACCGCATTGATAAAACTCTTCATAATCTTTATACAGACAAAGCCTTTTCATTTGGTTCTTAATCATCTTTTCATACAAAGTAACTGCTTCTGTAAAAGTGACCGGCTTCATATCATACCTGTTTCTAAAAGGTATACCTCTTTGTTATTCCGCGGTACCTTTACAATATAAGAAGAAACGTAGAATTTCATGGTGGGTTATTTCAAATTCTATATAGGGAATTTGAAATTTCACTAGGGAGAATTTAAAATTCTAAGCGCATTATTTTAAATAAGGACAAAAATAAAAAAGCGGCTCTTATCAAGAGCCGCTTTTCATATATTACTTACCAAAACTAGGTGTAAGACCACTTAAACTACCAAATCCAACAGAAAGGATAAAGAAGATTACAATTAGTGTTGTTGCTTGTTTTTTGCTTAATCCCGCTACAATTTGTAAACCTAAACCCATTACAATTAATCCCCAAATATTGAAAACTTCAAACGCTGAAGCTGCGCCATGGATATATGTACCTGGCTCAAATAGAGTAGCTAAACTTGTATAGGAGGTTTGGAGATCTCCACCAAGTATCATTCTTAAAATGAAATTCACAATTACACCTAAAACCGAAATTGTATACGTGTATAAGTAAAGTGATAATAGCTTCATATATGGCGTATCGTTACCCATAAACATCATAATTATTTTATAAATCCCTGCTGCAACAAAGAACCAAAATGCTGTCCCAAATGATCCTACGATTATTCCTGTGCCAATCCCAAAATACCCCATCATTTTAGCAGCTTCTGGATCTTGCACATTTTTCAATACTTCTGGATTATTCATCGCTTGATACATGCCAATTGCACTAACAACTGACACCATAATAATGAAAAGGAAAAACGCTCCCCAAACAGGGCTCTTCGTCTTCATTCTCTCAAACTGTACTCCAGGTGATGTAATCATTCCTAATAATGATGGCTTTTTCCCGCTCACATCTTGCGTGTTAACATTCGCTTCCATTCTAACGCCTCCTTTTATTTTTGTAACCCGTTCTAACGGGCGGTTCACTTCCTCTTTACTAGAGGCGGTGAACCGCCCGCCAGAACGATATGTATGTGTATATAATTCTATTTTAATTTTCCGACATCTAAATCCCTGCTATGCAGAATAAAAAGTAACCTACACTCGTTTGCTCTTTCTATTTTTACTTCGCATGTGGCAGAAAAAGGCCCTGACCGCTTCTATGCATGGTCAGATGCTCTCTCCCACCTAAAAAGAGGGGGTTTATATCGGTTTTTTAATTGATGTATGTGTAGTAGAGAAATCATTCCTCTACTACACTAGCAATCTATTCATAACGAAGTGCTTCAATTGGATCTAATTTCGCTGCTTTGTTTGCTGGAATTAATCCAAAGATAATGCCGAGCGTCATGGAGAATAACACGCCGCCAACAACAACTTCCCATGAAACGAGCGGTGGCCATTTCGCAAATGTGGAAACTATATATGCACCCCCGTAACCAAGACCAATTCCAATTAATCCGCCAAGAAGCGTTAACATAACAGCCTCAATTAAGAATTGCAGTAAGATTTTACTGCGCGTTGCCCCAAGTGCTTTACGTACCCCAATTTCGCGTGTACGCTCTGTTACGGATACAAGCATAATGTTCATAACGCCAATACCACCAACGACTAAGGAAATACCAGCGATACCGCCGATGATCATTGTCATAATGTTTGTTACTTTCGAAACACCTTCTTGGAATTCTTTTAAATTCACCATTTCATACTTACCAGAAGCATCGCTTGGTTTGCGGCTATTTAAAACCTCAACAGCCTTTTTACCTGCGATTTCTAGATTATCTACATTTTTTGATTGAACAGAAATGCTTTGAATTTCATCTTTTCCATATAATGTTGGCCATAATGTAATTGGAATTAATGCTTCTGAAGGACCCATTCCCATAAACTCATTATCCGACTTGTACACGCCGATAATTTGCATCGGTTGGCCTTTCATTTCAATAACTTTACCAACGGGATTTTCTTTCTTAAACACCTTATCTTCCATACTCGTACTGATCATGACCACGTTATTTCCTTGAGAAATATCCGCTTCATTTAGTGTGCGACCTTTTACTACTTTCGTTTTATTCACTGCAAAATATTCACTATCTAACCCTATAACATTAACCATCTCTTTTTTATCATTAATATCGAGTGGTTCCATCGTATTATTTGTTGTAATGACATGAGAAATTTCCGGAATTTTTTTCACTTCAAAGATGTCTTCTTCCGTTAATTTCGGTCTTTCACTCACTCCCATTCCGTATGGATCATTCATATCCGCAGCAAAGTGAATTGGCATCACATTATTACCAGAGCCAGCAATTTGCGACTTTAACATCGCTTCTCCGCCTTGCCCAATCGCAACAACAGTAATAATAGAACCTACACCAATAATAATCCCAAGCATCGTAAGTGCTGAGCGCAGTTTATGAGCTAAAATAGAAGATAGGGCAATCTTCATACTATCTAGTAAACTCATACCACACACCTTCTATCTTCTGTAATTTTCCCGTCCCTTAGTACGATTCGGCGCGAAGAGTAAGCTGCGACTTCCTCTTCATGCGTAACCATGACAATCGTCGTACCTTCTGCATTTAACTTTGTAAAAATATCCATAACTTGTTCCCCTGACTTTGTATCAAGGGCACCAGTTGGTTCATCGGCCATAATAAAGGTTGGATCATTCGCAATGGAACGCGCGATCGCCACACGCTGCTTCTGTCCACCTGATAACTCGCTTGGCAAGTGATGCACTCTGTCCGACAATCCAACCTTCCCAAGTGCTTCCAGAGCTCTTTGACGACGTTCTGCTTTCTTTACACCACCGTATATGAGCGGAAGCTCGACGTTTTCCACTGCTGAAAGACGCGGTAATAGATTAAAGTGCTGAAACACAAAACCGATATATTCATTACGAATAAGGGCAAGCTTTGCTTCATCTGCTGTTAAGATATTCACGTCATTCAACATATATTCGCCTTCTGTTGGACGATCTAAACAACCAATAATATTCATAAGCGTTGATTTACCAGAACCAGACGGTCCCATAATTGAAACAAACTCACCATTTTGAATCGTTAAGCTAATACCATGTAAAATTGGTACCGCGAGTTTTCCTTGATAATATGTTTTATAAATGTTATTTAACGTAATCATCTTTCTTTCACTTCCATTCCGTCATACACGTTGTCGGAAGGATTTTTAACCACCTTTTGCCCCACTGTTACGCCTTCAAGAACTTCTGTCCAGTCTCCATCATTAGAACCTTTTTTCACATTTTGTTTACGAAGCTTTCCTTTGTCTTCCACATAAACAAATGTGTCATCTCCTTTTTCTACAATGCTCTTGCTAGGAACAGCAATCATACTCTTGTTTTCTAAATTTACTTGCAGTGATACATGATAGCCTGGAGATAAACCTTCTTGCCCATCTAGACTTGCTTTATATGTATACTGTGACATACTTTGTGTTCCATCACCTGCACCAGCAGCTTGAGCCATCTCTGCACTTGTTGGGAATTCACTTATTTCTGTAATCTTACCTGTCCATTTCTTCTTACTATTTGCTTTTGCAGTTACAGTAAATGTTTGATCCTTTTGAATTTGTGATTTTTGAAGTTCAGTTAACGTTCCTTGAATTTGGAATGGGTCTTTAGAAGCAATTTGTAAAAATGATTTTCCTTGTCCGCCCATTGCTTGTGATGAACTTTGTGCTGCATCTTTATCTAACTTTTGTACGACACCTGCAAAGTTACTATAAATCGTAAGTTCTTTTTGTTTTTTCTTTAACTCTTCTGCTTGTAGTTGACCTTTTTCTTTCTCAAGGTCTGTTGTTTTTTGCCCGATTTCTAGCTCACTTACTTGCGCTTCCATTGGGTCTGTTACTTCTTTTCCAGCACCGCTATCTTTCGCTTTCTTAATATCTTTCTTCAATGAGTCTATTTTCTTTTTCCCTTGATCATAACGCATAGCAGCCATTTTTTGATCCAGCTCAGCTTGCTTTATTTGTAAATTGATTTCTTCATTATCATAAGAGAATAATTTTGTTCCCTTTTCTACTTCTTGCCCTTCTTTCACCGCAATATCCTTCACTTTTCCTTTTGTTGGATCTGCGTAGAAGCTTTCAATATTCCCAGGTTTCACCTGACCTGAAATCAATTTCGTATTATTCAGTTTACGCTCTGTTACTTTTTCGAAGCTAACAGCATCTGCCTTTGCTTCACCCTTCTTCTTCCCTTGCATCACAAAAATATTAATAGCTGCAACGACAACAATTAATGCAATAACCCCAATAATAATCCATTTCTTCTTTTTGTTTGGAGTACGAACCGTATTTGGTAACATATTCTCTCTCCTTTTTTATATCTTGATATGATAATTATGTACTCATATAAAACTTTCAGAAAAGCGCGACATAACCTTGTGTTATTACGCTCTTTTTACAAAGTTTTACACCATCGCTTATATTGTAACAAAAATACCTATGTTTAGAAATATGACATCTTATCTTTTAAGCAAGTTTTAAGGAATGAAAAAAGATTAACGAGAGAACGAACTACCTAGCCAATTCCTGTGTAATGGAATTAGCTTTTTATGTTAAAAATAAACTTTTCGATACTAATTTACGTTCATTTTTTCACTTATGGAATCTTACAGAACTGTCATCTTTATGTAAGGTTATTCGATAGTTCATTTCCTATTTCAATGTGATAATAGCAATATAAGAAGTAACATTAAATCTTTAGAAGTTATAGGAGAGTGTCGCTAATGATTTTAACAACAACTACTGTTATTCAAGGAAAAGAAATTATTGAGTATATTGATATTGTAAACGGTGAAGCAATTATGGGTGCAAATATCGTACGTGATATATTCGCTTCTGTTCGTGACGTTGTCGGCGGCCGTTCTGGTGCATATGAAGGTAAATTGAAAGAAGCACGTGATATTGCAATGGAAGAAATGAAAACTCTTGCGAAGCAAAAAGGTGCAAATGCAATTGTTGGTATTGATGTAGACTACGAGGTTGTTCGTGACGGAATGTTAATGGTTGCCGTAAGCGGTACAGCTGTACGTGTGTAAATAATAGAAAAGAAGCATCATTACGAAAGCACCTCGTTGGAAGTTGAGGTGCTTTTCCTTTTTTATAAAACGCAAGAAACCTATCAAACAATGATACATTTTTTTAGGTGGACGAGAGCATCTGGCCGTGCATAGAAGCGGTCAGAGCCTTTTCCTACCACATCCAGGATTTTAAACAAAAGGAGAAAGCAAGTGCGAGGCTACTAAAAAAGCACCTACTCTGAGTAAGTAACAGAACTTTTATAAATATACAGAAACCAAAAAGAAGATAATCCCCTATATACAATAGGGAGGTATCCTCTTTTTGATTTTTTTATGGACTTTTTCAGTATCCTCAACGAGTGCAGCTCATTTTTTATTCTGCATAACAACAACTTATCAAAATTCGAGGGGATATACTTTAAACAAACGTTTGATTAAAAAAGAGAACCTACCAATTGATAGATTCTCCTCTCCGAAATCATTAAGCAATTTGCTTCTTAGACTCTTTTCTCTCATGACCAAATTGAACGATAAATAAGAATACAGTAGATAAAATACCACCTGCTAATAATAGAATGAAACAGCCGTCCCAACCAGAGCGATCAACGATAACACCGATCGCTGCGTTTGCAACAAGGCTTCCTCCTAAATAACCGAACAAGCCGCACATACCAACTGTTGTGCCTATTGCAAATTTCGGTACTAATTCCATTGCACTTAAACCAATTAAAAATTGTGGTACGTAAATTAAGCAACCAATAATCGAAACTGCAGCACTCACAACAAGTATATTTGATGCTTGCCAGTATACTACCGTTCCGATAACAACGCCAACCATACTAATAATACATAATGGCATACGTTTCCCTTTAAATAACTTATCACTTAACAAACCTACGATTAATGAACTTGGAATTGCCATTGCTTCAAAAATTGAATACGCTGCATGCGCTTCTGTTTTTGTAAATCCTTTAACCGTTGTTAAGTAAATCGGTACCCAGTTAATAACGCCGAAACGAATTAAATATACAAATGCGTTCGCAATACATAAATACCAAACAAATTTATTTTTCACTACATATTTCATCAAAATTTCTTTTGGTGACATTTTGTTGGCATTGTCTGCCTTCTCAAGATCTTCATAATCATTGCGATATTCATCAATTGGTGGAAGACCAGAAGATTCTGGTGTATCCTTCGCATTCACCCAAACAAAAACTGAAATGATCATTGCAATGATCGCCGGGAAGATAAACACGCCGGCTTGCCAATGACTTTCACCGAAAATACCAATACCAATTCCAACAAGTGGTGCTACAAGCATCGCACCAACATTATGTGAAATATTCCAAAGTCCTGTTTTAGTTCCACGCTCTTTCTTCGAGAACCACTTTGCCATTACGGTACTACAAGGCGGAGCCCCCATACCTTGGAAAATATAGTTGAAAACTAACAATGTTAATATCATGCCAAATGAAGATGCAAAACCAAGACAAATATTTATAATTGCCGATATGAATAAACCAACCGCAATAAAACGCTGCGCATGCGCTTTATCTGATAAATTTCCCATAAAGAACTTACTTAGTCCATACACAATCGCCGTAACGGAACCTAATAAACCATATTCCGTTGCACTAAAACCATATTCTTTCATTAAGTACGTACTAGATAACGTAAAGTTACTACGAACTAAATAATACGCTGCATACCCAACCGAAATTCCCAGCAACACGCGAATACGCAAAAGTTTGTATACTTTATCAATCATATCTGCTGGTAAGCGCTCTATTATTGGCGCTGGCTTAAGCCATTTAAACATATCATCTCTTCTCCTTTTCTCACTTTTGAGAGAGACGTTGTCTATTCCATATCTCGATTACTCCACTATCTGATACATTTTTATTCGTTCTTCTAACAGGCTGGCCTTCTATTTCTTTCTGATTCTTCGCAAGCATTGTTGGTACGCCAAACGAAACTTTTTCCAAAATATGCCCCGCTTCTTCTGATAAACAATAATCAATAAATAAATCCGCTATAATACCACTCGGCGCATGTTTCAGTTTCGAAATCGCATTGACAGATAACCCTGTTTGCTCAGGCACTTTACTCAAAATCGGAAAGCCTTGTTTTTGAAGCATCCGTTGGTCTCCCATGAAGTTAATACCAATCATATATTCACCGCTTGCCACATACTCAGCAGGCATATAGCCATTCACCGTTATCTCTGCAACTTGCTTGGCAAGGCTCTTTACATACCTCTTCGCCTCTTCTTCACCAAATGTATCAATAAGTGATTGGAACAACGTGTAAGCTGTTCCTGAAACATTCGGATCAGGCATAACAATCTTTCCGGCATATGCTGGATGTAATAAATCCTTCCACTCCGTTGGATATGAAAGTCCTAGCGGCGCTATTTCCTCATTCCATCGCTCTTTATTAATCGCAATGGCAAGCTGCTCGACTTCATAGCCATACCAAAAGCCATCCTTATCTTTAACGGCTTTAGAAAGACTATTCGTATGCTGACTTGTAACAGGAATAGATAGATTTTTCTGCTTCATTGTTTGATGTGCATCTAGTGTACCACCAATAATAATATCCGCCTTCGGATTTCCAGCTTCCGCTTCTACTCTCCTTAAAATCTCTTCTGTAGAAAGACGAATAAATTCATACGTACATCCGCGCGGTTTACAAAATGATGAAAGCAGCGCTTCACCAACTTCTTCACGAGCCGCTACATACGCAACAAGATGGCGATCCTTCAAAATCGGAAGACCATTTTTATCATATTTAATAGATGGTGTATCTCGAGAGCAACTAGACATCGCTCCTCCTATTACTAGCAAAAAAAAGAAAAAGGCTATCTTTCTCATGAAACATTCTCCTTTACAAATAGATCTGCTAGGGAGCCTTTCATATACATCACGTTCCCGTTATTATCACCAAGATATTGCACAACAAAGTAAGAAGGATATACAGAAATCGTCAGAACATCCTCGCGTTCATTCTTTACCTGCTTCCCGTTTTGATAAGCAGTCATATAAGCGATCGGATCCTTCTGCGCTTGCAGTAGCTGCTGAATTTCTCCGTAGTCTGTAATTTGCTTTGCTTGCCGAATCGAATCAAGTAATCGCGTAAGATCAGTAGAACGCACTATATCACCTTGCCGCACGATAACTTCCTTTGCTGATGCAAAGAAGTTGCCAATAGACTCCGGTGTATAATACAGGCTTAACAAATACGTTTGGAATGCGGAAATCATTGGATCCGTACCATTCTTTCCATATACGTTTTCCTCATACTGGAACAAGTCACCTACTGCAAAAGTACGCTTATGTCCATTCAAGTACGTTACTTCTCCAGTAAATACTTGTTCATGGATCTTTGCCTCTGTCTGTTCCATTCGAATCCGGTCAAAAAATGAAACAATCGCATGTAGACGAACTTCATCCGTTACAACTAGCTCTCCCCACTTCTCATGCTTTACTCTCACTTCAGTAGGAAGGGATTCATTCGCTCTTTCTAAAACGGCTTGTTTGTCATCTAAAGTTGTAACACGGTTATATAGCTGCTTCTCTAGAAAATAAAACAACACAAGAGAAGCAATCGTGCAAAAGACAAACAAAAGGATTTGAAATGATAGCCTTTTCATTTCTGCCTACCTCCAAGATAAAAAAACGTTGTTTCGAAAATACCGCATAATTGTTTCATAAATGTATCATTCAACCGCTTTCAAATTTTTTATATATTCCAAACGTCTCGGTAACAAAAATATGATCGTCACCATCGTGCCCACTTCTTCATTACTCTCAATTCGCATGCTTCCGCCTTGTTTATTCATAATCTCTTGGCAAATGTACAAACCGTACCCATTCCCATAACTAGAAGAGAGTACCTTCCCTTTTGGAGAACGATTCCATTCAGCTAATATACCTTCATCCATACCAATTCCGTCATCATAAATAAAAACTTTTGCCTCATGCTCATTTACAACGACATTCATACGTACTTGTGAGGCATCGCTATATTTAATCGTATTATCGAACACATTCAAGAAAATCTGCTTCGTCTTATCAAAATCCGCAACAACATGTGCCTCTGTTAACTCATTTACAACTTCAATTTCAAATTGCTGCAAGCGAGGTTTCACAATCGAAATCGCTTCTTCTGCTAGTTCCTTTATATTTACAATTGTTGGTGAAACTTCAAACGTACTTGTCCCGTACTTTGAAGATTGTAGTAACTCCTCAACAAGTGATAATAACCGCTGACTTTCCACAGAAACATAATGAAGACTTTCCTGTACATCTTGCTTCGATTGCAATTTCGGGATTAAATCTACATAACCGATAATCGCCGTAAGCGGTGTTTTTAACTCATGTGTAATCCTATCTAAGAAATCCTTCTGCTTCTCTTTCTCTTCCTTAAGCTGCGAGATATGCAGCTCAATCCCATCGGCCATCGCATTAAAGGACGCCGAAAGCTGCGCAATTTCTACATACTCATTTAACTCAATCTTACTTTGATAATCCCCATTTGCGAGCCGCTTCGCCATTTGTCTTAGCTGATCAATCGGCCTGTGAAGAGACTTTGCTAAACGAATCGCAAAGAAAATACCACCAGCCACTAAACAAAGGGATGTAACAAGAAACGTCCAGCTCACATTCAATAAGACTTCTTTCTCATCTTTTAATTCATGAATAAAACGAATTGCTCCAATCACTTCATTCCCTCGGTATACAGGGCTCGAAAATAATAACAATGGTGCTGGATCACCATTTTCAAAAACGTAGGCCTTCTTTCCCTGTAACGACCGATCTATGTCTATATTCTTATGAAGCAACGCTCCTTTTTGCGTATCCGCAACAACATCTCCATTCTTCCCAATCATCTGTACCCTGACATCCATCCTCTTCCCTAAATAAGAAGCAATCAGCATTGAACTCTGTCCAAGAGTCTCTACTTCCGCTTCCTTCTCTAAGTAATTCATCGTGTAAATTTGCGCCTCTACACTTAACTTCTCCAAAGAGTCCGCTGCACTATGGTACATATTTTTCTCTAGTGCAATATACGTCACTGTATAAAGTAGACACAAAATCGGAATTAACAATCCGGCAATACCAAATACCATATTTCGTTTTAATGACATCTTATCACCTAACAATCTAACTTATACCCAACGCCATAGATCGTCTTAATATGCTCACCGCTTGCCCCAAGCTTCTTCCGAAGGCGCTGCACCATAATATCAACTGCTCTTGTATTTCCGATGTACTCAAAGCCCCATACCTTCTCCAGCAGTTCATCTCTCATAAACACACGCTGCGGATTCGAAACAAACAGCTGACACAAGTTAAACTCTCGGTATGTTAACTGAATCTCCTGCCCGCTCACATGCACCTTTCTTTCCTTTGGACAAATCACTAACTCACCAGCTCGAATCACCTCATGACCCCGAGGTACTTCTCTCTTCGTCACGCGCCGCGCCATATTCTTCACCCGAAGAATAAGCTCCGCATAATTGAATGGCTTCGTCACATAATCATCAGCCCCAAGCTGAAGACCAAGCAATTTATCATTCATCTGACTCTTCGCTGTAAGCATCAACACCGGAATATCTCGGTCCTTCTCCCGAAACAAACGAAGCAATTCATACCCATCCGTATCCGGAAGCATCACATCTAAAATAAGTACATCCGGCTCTTCGTCCCATCTTTTCAAGGCCTCTTTCCCATCAGCTGCCGTCAATACTTCATATCCTTCCATCTCCAGCTGCATCCGGATCAAATTGCGAATGCTCGACTCATCATCAACTACGAGTATTTTCATGGGTCTCCTCCTTTCATCTCATCTTATAGCACAGTTTAGTATAGCAAATATCGTATACAAAAAGAGAAGGGATTGTCGAACATATGTTGAACGACGATACCCTTTCTGTAATCGATTCATTATTTAACTACAAAGTAATCTTTAACATACTGCTTCCAAACCTCATTTTCTTTAATGCTCTTACTTCATTTATCTGTTCGATTGTATTAGCCATTTCCTTGTTTCATTATCAATGGAAGTGACAAACTATACACAAACAAACCCAACTCCCGCCAAAGGTAGTTGGGCTTATCGCAAGTATTACTTAGTCAATTCAAGATGTGCTTTTAATTTATTTGTTAAATCTTGCTTCGCCTGGTCTGGCACATAGTAGTACCAAATACCGTCAGCTGCTTTATGTCCATCACCTGGAATTTGAATATCTTCACTATTGTTCAAGCAATCTTTATAGTTCTTTTGTATATCAAACATTTGATCTTGTGTTAAATTTGTCTTTACGTTCTTTTGAATTGCTGTTAATACATCACCATAACTTGTAAGTGATGAGAAGCTTGCACCTTTTTTAATAACTGCCTGTAGCACTTGGCGTTGGCGCATTTGGCGGCCAAAGTCACCGCGTGGATCTTCTTTACGCATACGTGTAAATGATAAAGCTTCATCACCTGTTAAATGAATATTTCCTTTAGCAAAATGATGATTGTCTTGCGTAAACTCTAAATCATTATTTACATCTACACCACCAACTGCATCAACAATATCCTTGAATCCCTCCATATTTACTTCAATGTAGTAATCGATTGGTATATCCAAGAAATTCTCAACCGTATTAACTGACATATTAATACCACCAAATGCATATGCATGGTTGATCTTGTCTTTCTTACCTTTACCAACAATCTCCGTATATGTATCACGAGGAATACTTAAAAGTTTCATTGACTTTTGCTTCGGATTTAATGTGATGACCATTAAAGAATCCGAACGCCCTTTATCATTGCCACGTTCATCAGCACCTAGTAATAAAATGGATACCGGTTTTGAATCTTGCACGCTTACCTCTTCAGCTCTTTTCTTTGAATGATCACGGGCTAACGGTTGATGTACTTTATCTAACGTACTAGAAACAGAGGAATAAATATGATAGGCATACGCTACACCGCCTATTAAAAGAACACCCACAATCCCTAAAACCCACAACAGGATTTTCTTTTTCATCAATTCAACCTTCTTTCGTTTTAAACATCATCAACTTTTAGTATAAACAAATGCACCTCTATGCTTGTTATCCAATTTTAGTAATTAAAAACTATTATACGATACATTTACCTTTTTATCATTTGCCCTCTCAATATTTTTCCATATATAAACATTAACCTGATTTTGTTCAAAAAAATAGACAAATGACAATAGTTATACTTCTTGTCATTTGTCCATTAAAAAATCTTATATTTAAACGTCTATTCTTTCTTCTCACCAAGTGCAAATGTAATCTCTGCTTCGCAAGCAATTTCACCGTCTACAGTTGCAATCGCTTTTCCTTTTCCGATTGGACCACGCACACGCGTCATTTCAACTTCTAAACGAAGTTGATCGCCTGGGCGTACTTGTTTTTTGAAGCGACAATTATCAATACCTCCGAAGAAAGCGAGACGACCGCGATTTTCTTCTTTCTTTAATATAGCAATAGCTCCGACTTGTGCGAGAGCTTCTACAATTAATACGCCTGGCATCACTGCATAGTCAGGAAAATGCCCGTTAAAGAATTCCTCATTTGCCGATACATTTTTAATTCCAACTGCTCGCTTACCCTCTTCTACTTCCAAAACTTTATCAACAAGTAAAAATGGATAGCGGTGCGGAATAATTTCTTTAATTTGCTCTATATTTAACATGAAAATATCGCTCCTTCTTTCACATTGGTCTTACCATTAGGATATATTGTTATTATCCCATTTTACCCACGGTTTGTCATTATTAAAAAGAAGCAGTATTTGTTTCGTAACTTTTAAAAAAATGCACACACTCTTTTCTAAATAACAAGCTTCATATAATAAAATAATTACAGCTGGCACGGAGGTAGAAAAGAGTGTATGCCCAAGTTAGGGAAAGGCAATATGTATTCAAAACATTGTTTGCCTTAAGTGTCGTATTCCGCATTATTATATTACATATAATTTCAAATAAGAAAATATTAAATTTAACCATATATATGAATATATCACCTTTTTTCTTTAATTTTCTCCTATTTTCTTTTATTTTCTTAAAAAATTGGAATTTAAAAAAATACAAAAAAGAACTAGGATTATCTCCTAGTCCTTTTTGGGGATTATTTCAACGCACGACGTGGTAATTTATCGATATTTTCCAGCATAATTCCTGTACCAACTGCAACACAATGCATTGGGTTTTCAGCGATTAATACTGGTACTTTTAATTCTTCTGCCAGAAGCATATCGATACCGTGTAATAATGCACCGCCACCTGTTAGAATTACACCGCGGTCAATGATGTCTGCAGATAGTTCTGGTGGAGTACGCTCTAATACGCCTTTTGCAGCTTGTACAATGATAGCTGCATTTTCTTTTAATGCTTCTGTAATCTCTTCTGAACATACTGTAATGGTACGCGGTAAGCCTGTTACCATGTCACGTCCGCGAATTTGAAGTTCTTCACTACGTGCACCTGGGAATACTGTACCGACTTTAATTTTAATATCTTCTGATGTACGTTCCCCGATTAATAGCTTATACTTGCGTTTAATATAGTTTAAGATCTCCATATCAAACTTGTCTCCAGCCATTTTGATAGAGGAAGAGGTAACAATATCACCCATTGAAAGTACGGCAATATCCGTTGTACCTCCACCAATATCAACAACCATGTTTCCGCTTGGCTGGAAGATTTCCATACCAGCACCAACAGCAGCTACTTTTGGCTCTTCTTCTAAGAATACTGTTTTACCACCTGAACGCTCAGCAGCTTCACGAATTGCTTTTTGCTCTACAGATGTGATATTTGTTGGACAACAAATTAAAATACGAGGTTTTGAAAAGAAGCTCTTTACGTCCAATTTGTTAATGAAATACTTTAACATTGCCTCTGTAATTTCGAAGTCTGCAATTACACCATCTTTAAGTGGACGAATCGCTACAATATTACCAGGTGTACGCCCTACCATGCTCCTTGCTTCTTCACCTACTGCTAATACTTTTCCAGTATTACGATCAATTGCCACAACTGATGGCTCATTTAATACGATACCCTTACCTTTTACATGAATTAATACGTTAGCCGTGCCTAGGTCAATTCCGATATCTCTCGCAAACATTCCTGTGTTTTCCTCCTCAATATTCAAAATCAGGTTATACCCGAATTCTTTTATACCTAATTTCTGATTTTATCATAAATTTAACAGAAACGTAATATTCGCAAAAAGAATTCTTCTTAAAAAAATATTACAGAATGAGTAAGGAATGTTTGCCATATAATCATTTATTGTCGCACTGTTTTTTCTGTATCTTCTTTTCGGTACTTCTGTTTTGTCGCTTCCCCTCCTCTTAGGTGACGAATCGACTTATGATAATCAAGAATTTCTTTCACTTCATTTGCGAGCTCTGGATTAATTTCTGGTAGACGCTCTGTTAAATCTTTATGAACTGTACTTTTTGATACCCCAAATTCCTTTGCGATTACACGCACTGTCTTTCTTGTCTCCACGATATACTTGCCAATCTTGATAGTTCTCTCTTTGATGTAATCGTGCACACCACTCGCCTCCCTAAATTGGATGTGAGAAGTGTGAAATGAGACTCGCTGCATACGACTAAGAAGTAAATTCGAGTGCTGTTTGTAAGCGTTAAACATTCTAGAATTTATAATGAAATGATTCACGATTTCTCACCTCAAACACTCTCTTTGCTTTGGTTTATACCATTGTATTGCCCGCACTACTGATATATGCTACAAGTTCGGTATTTTTACGGACTAAGTTAAGAAAAATTACAAATTTTTGTGAGAAATACGTTAACAATGACAATTTTCACCTCGCAAACTTCCCTATTAATAACCAAATAAAAAAATGACACCTTCTATAAAAGGCGTCATTCTTCACGATCACATTCTTCTTCCAATAATTGATGGTGGGGAACTTCTTTCTTGCTGGCAATGTAATAATATAAAGTAAATAAAACAAACAATAGAATAAGAGCAATCGACAGAACAAATACAAATGACAGAGTAATCCCCTCCTTTTAGTAATATATATTCGAGAATCTCGTCAATTTTCCTTGTTATTGCAATCTTTTTCTCGAAATTAATTATTTTTATATAAAAATAAAAAAATCAGTTCTCCTAGTGAGAACTGATTTTCTTGTCTTCTTATTCTTGTGTAGAAGAAGAATCACTAGATGATTCTGTAGAACCATTTGTAGATTTATCCTCTTTTTGTTGCTTGTCTTCAGGCTTGCTATTTGTCGATTTATCCTCTTTTTGCCCTTTTTCTTCAGGCTTGCTGTTTGTCGATTTATCCTCTTTTTGCCCTTTTTCTTCAGGCTTGCTGTTTGTCGATTTATCCTCTTTTTGCCCTTTTTCTTCAGGCTTGCTATTTGTGGATTTATCCTCTTTTTGCCCTTTTTCTTCAGGCTTACTGTTTGTCGATTTATCTTCTTTTTTCTGCTTGTCATCAGTTTTGTTTGCAGAGCCATTTGTTGCTTTCGCCGTACTTGCATCTGCTTTAATTTCTGTTACTGATTTATTTAAGTAACGCTCTGGGTTTACAGCCACATTATCTTTACGTACTTCAAAGTGAACATGAGAACCTGCTTCTTTATTCATTGCACTTAGACCGGATTTACCTAATACTTCACCTTGTGCAACCTTTGCACCTTTTTCTACTTTTACACTGCCTAAGCTTTGATAAGATGTTGCAAGACCATTGCCACTATCCACCGTAATAACATAACCAAGTAATGAATCTTTTTCCGCTTTTGTTACTGTACCACTTAAAGCAGCTGTAACATCGAACTCTTTGCCATTTTTCGCAGCAATATCGATTCCTTTATTTGGAGAATATGTGTTGTTATAAAAGACAAGTGCTTGTTCTTGCTCCTTCTCCGGTGCTCCATCCTCATAAAACTTCTTCTGTACAACAACTTCTGCATTCGCTGCAGCTGGCATCTTCACAACTTCTGAAGACTTCGTTACTGGAATTCCTGGATCTTCCGTTTGTGTATACGGTGTTGCTTGATCTTGGTTAGGCGCTTTCTTCGGATTAGCTGCCTGGAACCATAGAGCAACAGATAAGATTACCGCTGCACAAGCAATGTATAGTGCCGGGAACACCCATCTTCTTTGAAATAAATGAACTACTTTTCGCGACTTTTTATTATTCCTTCCTCGCATTCTATCATCACCTCAGCAATCATTTTGAACAATATTCATTCATCCTATACAACCTATAATTAATTACTTTTCGACAAAATCTGTAAAAATATGTATATAAAACGAAAAATTTCCGAGGAAATGATGAAAAAAGAAAAAACTGAGCGCTTTGGCTCAGTTTTTAGTCCATTTGTTTCTTTCTATACACGAAAAGTGTAATAACAAGTACTGCAACTAACCAGATTGTTATATTCAATAAATTACTAGTAATTGCACTAAAACCTTCTCCTTTTATTACACTACTAACTGCAAGGCCGATATGACGAGTTGGTAAATACTCGATTATTTTTGTAACGACTTCATTTTTTACAACAGCTCCTATTAAATCCCCAACAAGAAACACCAGTAATATCGGTAATCCAATTGTTGATGTTTGCGGTACGTTTTGAGCAAGTAATCCAATACAAGTACCAATGAGGTTAAATAGTAACATTCCAAGGACAAAGATAAGTAGTAATAATGCAATATTGCCTTCTAGCTTTCCTAAAATAAGTAGATTAATAAAACAAATTGCAACTGTAATCATACCTGTTAATGAACTTTTACCAATCAATACTTCGATAGACGAAGCTGGCGATAGCATAAGAACGCGAAGCGTACTTTTTTCTTTTTCTTCAGCAATGAGCATCGCTTGTATAAACCCACCAACAAAAACTAATGTCATCGTAATTAACATACTTGCCCCGACTTCTCGGAATTTATCTGACCGACTAAATAGTATTGCAAAGAAGATTGGCATTGCCATCATAATTAAAGTTTGTGAATTTGTTTTAAAATCCTGTACCTCTTTCCGAAAAATAGCAGTAAATCTTCTCATTGAAAATGTCATTATAATCCCCTCCCAGTTACTTCAATAAAGATATCGCCTAAAGTTGGTTCGTAAGAATGAATCGATAGTAATTCGCCTTTTTTCATCCATTCTGAAATACGTTTTGCACCTAATTCATCTTTTTGTACAGTTTCTTTTTTCTTATCCGTTAACACGACTTCAATTTTGTCTTTCGCGTATTGCAGACGCAGGTTTTCTGGTGTATCAAGCGCTACAATTTCCCCACCGCATAAGAAGGCAATACGATTGCAAAGTGTTTCTGCTTCATCCATGTTGTGCGTTGTTAAGAAAATCGTTGTTCCTTCTTTATTTAAGTCTTTTAAGATGTTATGAATGTTTTGGACGTTTACTGGATCAAGTGCTGATGTTGGTTCATCTAAGAAGAGGATATCTGGTTTATGCAGGATTGCCCTCGCTAACGTTACACGCTGCTTCATCCCTTTTGATAATTTCTTTACTAGTGTTTTTTTATCTTCTAATAAGTTCACTTGTGATAGCACTTCATCAATTCGTTCTTTTTTACAATCGTATAAGTCGCAAAATAATAGTAAGTTATCATAAATGCTGAGTCTTTCATATAAGCCGCTGTTATCTGTTAAAATACCAATTCGTTTATAATCGATGCTGCTTGGCCCTGTAATATCTTTCCCTAGCACTCTCACTGTTCCAGAACTATGAAGTAATTGGGAAGTTAACATTTTTACTGTCGTTGTTTTCCCTGATCCACTCGGTCCAAGAAACCCGAAAATTTCTCCTTGCTTCACCTCAATATTTACATTTCGAAGTGCTGTTTTTTCATTAAAGGTTTTCATTACATCCTTCATTTCAATCGCTAGTGTCATTTCGTCATCCCCTTTGTTTTTCTTTTATAGATGAAATTCGCTTCAGCGACTTTCGTTTGTTTGTTTGTTTGTTTGTTTGTTTCGCTTTTCTTGACTCAATCATATGAAAAACAAAGGGGTTACGCAGTAAAATACCGGTAAAAGGAGTATTTTTACCGGTGAATGAATCCTATTTTTAGCTCAATGGAGCATTATTTATAGTCCAATTACACCTTTTAATTCATCCATTCTCCCTTTAGAAAGTGGAATGGAACTTTTTCGTTCATCATCTAAAATTAAACTAAAACTATTACGAGTCCAAGTAATCACTTCTCGCACACGCTGCAAATTCACAAGATAAGAACGATGACATCTGAAGAATCCGAAGCCTTTTAATCTCTCTTCTAATTCACTTAATGTTAAAGCACATACAAAATCACCTTCGTGAAGATGAATATGCGTCGTTCCATTTTGTGTTTCAATGAAATGAATTTCCATCGGATCAAGCAAAATGATTTTATCATTCACTTTCGCTGGTATTCTTTCGAGCTTCATTTGTGGAATCATTTGAACAACTTTTTCTTCATCAATCTCTTCAGCTTCATCCTGCTCAATTTCCACCTTTTTCACGCCATCTTGATTTAATATGTATACATCTTCTGTTAGGGAGAGTGCGTCTGATAAGAAAGATGATGTAATAAAGATCGCCTTCCCTTGTTCTTTCATCTTCATAATCGCTTTTCGAATAATAATTGTACTTTCTATATCTACATTTTGTTCTGGCTCTTCGAAAATAATTAAATCTGGATTATGAATCATGACCCGGCCAATATGAAGACGACGTTTTTCAGAAAAAGATAGTTTCTCTATTTTGACATTCAATTTGTCTAATAAACCAACATACTGGACAACTTCTTCTATGCTAATAATTGAGTCATACAATCCAGCTAAAAAGGCGAAATATTCTTTCACTTTTAAGCGATCGTACGCTTCATCTTTTAAAAAACAAAAACCAATGCGCGAATACACTCTCTTTCCAACTACTTCTCCCTCAAATAAAATACTCCCTGTAGAAGCCTCCTCTTCACCGATTATAATACGGTGCAAAACCTTAGCGACATGATTATTACATTGCAGTACAACACATTGTCCTTTTTCAATCTCCAGCTCAATCGCTGGTAACTGATTCGTCTTCCCCAATTGTTTTAGCTCCAATAACGCCATTTTTTTCCTCCAGATATTTTTTATTTCATTATACCAAACAATTAATGGAAAATTATGATATGTATTCCCAAATCAAAAAGGAGCTAATTTGAATTAGCTCCTTTTTATTGAATAGTCGATAAGTGATGTCAAAACGCTAATATATTCAAAAGTGGGTGACACAAAACGATTATTATTGCTTCACCATATAAGTCTTGAGCTGATCACGAAGCGCTCTTTTTAAGAATTTTCCGACGGATGTTTTCGGGATTTCTCCAACAAATAAAATGTCATCTGGCATCCACCATTTTGGGAACTGCGCTTCTAATAAAGCATACAGCTCTTCTTGGTCTACTGCTTGTCCTTCTTTTAACACAACACAAGCGACAGGACGCTCTTGCCATTTTTCATGCGGAACCGCAACGACAGATGCCTCTAATACTTTGTCATGTGCCATTAAAGCGTTTTCCAAATCAACGGAGGAAATCCATTCGCCTCCACTTTTAATTAAGTCTTTCGTACGGTCAGCGATTTTAATAAACCCTTCCGGATCAACTGTTACAATGTCCCCTGTATGTAGCCAGCCATCCTTCATGGAATCTTCTGTACGTTCATCGTTATAATAACTACCAGCAATCCATGGACCACGAAGACAAAGTTCTCCCATTTCTTCACCGTCCCACTTAACCTCACCTTCTTGGCCAACTACTTTCATTTCAAGGCCCGGAAGTAAATATCCTTGGCGGGAGCGTAAATCATAATATTCTTCTTTCGGTAAATCACGCTGATATGATTTTGGACAGTTAATGACAACAGCTGGACTTGTTTCTGTCATTCCATATATTTGCCGGAAAGCAATTTCATATTTTTCTTCATAAGTACGAACCATACTTCTTGGTGCTGCTGATCCACCCGACCATATTGTCCGAACGCTACTAATATCGTACGGATACTTTTCAAGCTCCTGTAATAAGCCAATCCAGATTGTCGGTACGCCCGCAGTAATCGTTACTTTCTCACGTTCAATAAGCTGTGCTAAAATTTCCGGAGTAAAGTGTGGTCCTGGTAAAACAAGCTTTGTACCAAACCATGTACTGGCAAATGGAAGCCCCCATGCGTTAACATGGAACATCGGAACAACAGGCATACATGTGTCTACTTCCGATATATTTCCGCCATCTACAAGGCCGAGCGCATAGCTATGAAGAGCAATACTACGATGTGTGTACACAACGCCTTTCGGTTTTCCTGTCGTTGCGGAAGTGTAGCACATCCCTGCAGGTTCTTTTTCATCTAAATTCGTAATAAATGGAAATGTTTCGTCACCTTCTTCAAGTAGTTTGTCATAATGATATGCTGGTGATAGTGTTGTGTGAGGTAGTTCGTGATCATCCGTCATAATAATAAATGCTTTCACGTGAGGAATTTCATGTTGAATACTTTCTAATACAGGCACCATATCTTCATCAACAAAAATAATTTTGTCTTCAGCATGGTTAATAATATAAGAAATATGATCCGCAGAGAGCCTAAGGTTAATCGTATGTAACACTGCACCGATTCCTGGAATCGCAAAGTACGCTTCCAAATGGCGGTGGTGGTTCCAAGCAATCGTCCCAACCTTATCCCCTGTTTCAATACCCATTTTATTTAATACACTAGCAAGCCGCCTTGTCCGCTTCGCAATCTCTCCGTATGTTAATGTTTGAATACGCGATGCAGTTCGTGAGACAACTTCCTTTTTCGAAAAATACTTCTCCGCCCGTTCCATCATTGCGGGAATGAGAAGTGGTACGTCCATCATCATCATCCATGCCCCCTGTTATTATTTTATATATACTCATACAACTGTATTATAACATAGTGCAACTAGACAAAAACTGGTAACCTTTCTTTTGTTTTCTACAAAAAATGACAAAGAAATAGGCGTCAGGATATCCTGACACCTATTTCTTCGCCATTAGCTTTCCTTCATAATCGTTTAGCGTTTTAATTTCGATGCCTTTATAGTAATAAGCAACAATATCCGTGTATCCTTTCCCTTCTTTCGCCATTCCATTCGCACCATACTGACTCATGCCAACGCCATGACCGAACCCTTTCGTTGTGATGATTATGTTGCTCCCTTGTTGTTTCCATGCAAAGTCAGAAGAACGTAAAGCTAGTTTCTCTCGCACTTCTTTTCCCGTTAACGTTTTTCCTTGAAACTCTACATCTTTGACCCGTTTTCCTTCTGTACGTTCTTTAATAGTACCGACTTTTCCATTCGCAAGTACCTTTACACCAAGACGCTTTTGAAAATCATCTACAGTAAAGGTTTGCTCACTTGTAAATTTTGGGGAGGCTTGATCCCAGTGACTATCTACACTCTTTAAATAAGGATAGTCATTCCCCCAATAATCAGCAGCGTTTTCTGTATAGCCATTACTTGTTGAGAAGAATGACGCTGTAATGGGACTACCGTCATAAGTTAAAACTTGTCCGGCTGTTTTGGACACAGCTTCTTCAATCTTCTTCAAATTTTTCTCATAATCCTTACCCCATGTCTTCTGTAACTCTTCTTTACTTTTGTACACTTGATCATTAACCGTATCTGTCACATCCGCATTATTTTTCTTAGTACTGCTTAGCATGCGCTGTACAATAAATGTCCTCGCTGCTAATGCCTGCGCTTTCAATGCCTCCACTTCAAAGCTAGCATTCATCTCAGAAGCTACTACACCTGTAACATACTCTTCCAGCGGCATCGTTTCTACCTTCTTTTGAGCATTACGATACACAGTGACTTGGACAGCAGTATTTACCTTCTCAGGAGCTGGCACGTTTTGTACGACTGGAGGATTTTTAGACGGTTGACTTACTTTCGCTTTCGTAAACGGAATGACAAGTACGGCTGGTATAATGATGACGAGCGCTATTAAGAGCGCTATTGTAATGAAAAGCGGCTTTGAAATTTTCATCTTTTTCCCCCGATATAAAATTAGACTCATTTCATTCTTATGGAGCATTTGAGACTTTTAGAACATACTCAGGGGGAACTTCTTCTGTGAAAACAACCTACATCAAAACCTCTTTGTAAACAAAAAATTTTCTAAATATTTCAACGAGACATGCATAAGTCTAAGATTTATTGACTATAACAGTAATAATAAAAAAAATGGCCCCTATGTCAAAAGACATAGAGACTATTTCAATTACGCATGAAGATCAGAAATTTGTTGTTCTTTCACTTCTTCTACTTTTTCGTTTACACGTTCAATAGTTGCACCTAATGCAGCTAATTTCTTATGGAAGTTTACATATCCGCGATCAAGATGTTTTAATTCTGTTACACGAGTGTAACCCTCTGATACTAAACCAGCTAGGATTAATGCCGCTGCAGCACGTAAGTCAGTTGCTGCAACTTCTGCCCCTTGCAAGTTGTTAGGTCCATTCATAATAACGGAACGGCCTTCAATTTTAATATCAGCATTCATACGTCGGAATTCTTCAACATGCATAAAGCGGTTTTCAAATACCGTTTCTGTAATCATACTTGTTCCGTCAGCATGTAATAATAATGCCATCATTTGTGATTGCATATCTGTTGGGAATCCTGGATGAGGCATTGTTTTAATATCAACGGCTTTTAATTTACTTGGGCCGATAACACGTACACCTTCATTTTCCTCAATAATTTGAACACCCATTTCTTCCATTTTCGCTGTAATAGAGCGTAAATGTTCTGGTACAGCATTTTCAATTAAGATATTTCCACCAGTAATTGCCGCTGCAACCATAAATGTTCCTGCTTCAATACGGTCAGGAATAATAGAATGGTTTGCACCATATAATTTATCAACGCCTTCAATACGAATCGTTCCAGTTCCAGCTCCGCGTACTTTCGCTCCCATTGCATTTAAGAAGTTTGCTAAGTCAACGATTTCTGGCTCTTTTGCTGCGTTCTCAAGTATTGTTGTCCCTTTTGCTAATGTAGCAGCAGACATAATATTTTCTGTTGCACCTACGCTTGGGAAATCTAAGTAAATTTTCGCACCTTGTAATTGTCCGTCTACATACGCCTCAACAAATCCATTACCAACTTTTACTTTTGCTCCCATTGCTTCGAAGCCTTTTAAATGTTGATCAATTGGACGTGAACCAATTGCACATCCACCAGGAAGTGCAATGCGAGCACGACCGTTACGTGCTAATAATGGCCCCATTACTTGAACAGACGCACGCATTTTACGTACATATTCAAATGGTGCTTCAATATTTAATTCCTTTGAAGCATCAATTGTTACTTGGTTATTTTCAAATACGACTTCAGCATTTAAATGACGTAATACCTCATTGATTGTGTATACATCAGACAAAACTGGTACCTCAGATAGTACATTCTTTCCATCACTCGCTAATAGGGCTGCAGCGATTATAGGTAATACAGCATTTTTTGCGCCCTCAACACGCACTGTGCCGTTCAACCGCTTTCCGCCACGGACGATGATCTTTTCCAATTTATTCCCCTCCGTGTCCTTTTTTCAATATCTATTCATTCAATACTCAGAAGTTATGATCGGTGTGCCAACCACAATTGTATCTTTGTTGTCTGTAGAACGTATTGCTATTTGCACATTTATTTTCTCTCTATTTGTTGAAAGAGCGTCATTCCACTTTTTATTATATGCGGAGACTGACACAAATGCTCTTTCTTCTATCTTTTCGATCGCTCTTGCTGAAAGATTTTTCAAAACCTGATTGGTTTTATTTTGCAAAACACCTTCAATCTTATCATTCAGTACACCCTGAACACAAGTGTAAATTATAGGTTTTGTACTAAAAATTGTATCCATTTCCCGAATGTTCTTAGGGTCCCATTTTGCCCCGCTTACCTCATAGATAATGAAAGTGTTTTCTTTTGTATTTTCCTTACTCCAAGTGACTACTATTCGTTCTTCATGAGAAGAAAATTTTTTGTATGCTGTTGCTTTATATCCATCGTGAGACTGTTCCAATTCCCACTTTTGAATATTTGTTTTTTCTTTCACATCGTTTAACAATTTTTGAAACGTATGTATATTAGAAATGGTTTTGGTTTCTCGTGCTAGCCATGACCATCGCTCCACTTTTGCGCCATTTTTTTCAAGAGCTGCGATCATGCTCTCCATCTTCTCTTCATCAGTTATGGGTTTTATCTCTTTATATCCCACTAAGAATACGACAATGCTTACGACAACAATAAGAATTGTTTGGAACCTTTTCAATTTCATCCCCTCCTATCCCCATTGTTCACGGAGATATGAGGTTCTATACACTTACTTTACTAAATACGTTAAACTCTTTGAATAGCCTAAATAATCAAGAAAAAAATTACTGACAGACGTTCCAATTGCAATCGTTACAAGAATAAGTAGAATCCTTGTTTGCAATACCTTTCCAGATTTCATCAGGCGCTCGATATGAATCCCTTGTAAGGCCCACCATGTAATGGTAATAAACAATAGATGCGAAACAATTGCAATCAGTGCTTGTTGCCCTAAAAGTTGTGCCAAAAAACCGACCCCTTTTGTTTAGCTTTCCACCACCTAGGATGTATAACGATCCCATATGAATGAAAACCACACTTTTTCCCGCTCGAACAGGCAATACGAAATCATCCTCACACTTTCATATAATGAGAAGAGATTACACAGTACCTATCAGCGTTCCTTCTTGCGTCATTACGCACAATAAAAAGCGTAGAGTGACCACCCTACACTTTTTATTTTAACTATTGTACCACGTTCCCTGTAAAGAAGAAATCTTTCATTAAAGGAAAATATTCATAAAAGAAATTGTAACCAATCGCCGGTAAAATCCCTAGTATTACGATTGAAATTGCACAGAAACTAATCACGATTTTTAAATTAATTGGCAGATGTATCTTCTCATCCTCATTCCCTGTCCGGAAAAACATTTGCTGTAAAATGCGGAAATAATACACAAATGATATGACCGTTGTGCCCATCATGACAGATGCCAATATATAATGAGATGGTTCTACAATAAACGCTCCCAAGAAAATATTTATCTTTCCAATAAAACCAGCCGTCCCTGGAATACCAGCCAGGGATAAAATAAAGATTGTCATCATCACGGCAATAGATGGTGAGCGTTTGTACAAACCTGAGAAAATCGTTACACTTTCCTTTCCACTTTGTAAGATTAATCCATGAATCACTGCAAATGCTCCTATGTTCATCAACATGTACGCGAGTATATAAAACCACATGCCGTCCATTGTAAACGGCGATAGTGCTGCAAGCGGAACAAGTAAATACCCAGCATGTGCTATGCCTGAATAAGCAAATAAACGCTTCACATTGTATTGTTTTAACGCCACTATATTACCGATAATCATTGTAATACCAGCTAAGACTGCAATATATACACTCATATGACTAAACAAGGATTGTTCCTTTCCCTCAATCGTTATACTAGAAAACGTCATCAGGAACAAACGAATAACCATAATAAAGCCAGCGATTTTGGAGATTGTTCCGAGAAAGGCAGTGACAGGTGTCGCTGCTCCTTCATATACATCCGGTGCCCACATATGGAATGGTACCGTTGCAATTTTAAATGATAAACCAACAAGCAATAACAAGAATGAGATTGCTAACAAAAGCTGAATACCTCCGGTCACACCTTGCGTAAGTATACGCTGCATATCAACTATATTGGTTGATCCGGTAATACCATATAAATAACTCATTCCAAAGAGCGTAATGGCCGTTCCAATTCCTCCATTAATGACGTACTTCATTGCCGCTTCATTTGAAGCACAATTTCTCTTCCGAATTCCTACTAAAATGTAAGAAGAAAGTGACAGTAGCTCTAAACCGATAAAGAGGGTAATAAAATCGATGCTGGATGCCATAAACATTGCGCCAAGAAGTGCCATTAAAAATAGGTAATAATACTCCCCTTTATCTTGAATAGGTTCCTTTCTATCATCGCTTATCGCCATACATAAGATGAGAATCGCACTAAGTAATAATAGTGTTTTAAATCCTTTTGAAAATCCATCTAATACAAACGAACCATTTAAAATGGAGTCAGCTGGTTCACTGTAAAGCGTAATCAATGCGATTAATGATAAGATGACGGCGCCAATTGCTCCAAATGCTAAGTACTTACGGTTCAGCTTATAAAACAAATCAAGAAGAGAGAGAAGGATGGCCACCAAAAGAACGATGAACTCTGGCACCATTAAATGCCAAGGCAAACTAAGCAATGTATTCATATCCATCCTACTTCACCCCCCATGTTTTCAATGTGTTTTGAAACGGCTCTCCAAGCAATTCTGGCATTACGCCAACCGCTATGATACATATAAGTAGCAGAAGAACCGGAACGTACTCCCAGCCGCGAATATCCGGTTTCGCCTCTAATTCTCGTTTTCCAAATGTCACTTGAAGTGTAGCTCTTAAGACATATACAGCCGTTAAAATAATGCCAAGTGCACCAACGGCCGCTACAATTGGCTTTCCTTGAAATAAACCGAGAAAAGCAAGGAACTCACTAACAAACCCTGACATTCCTGGCAGACCAAGCGAGGCCATACTCCCTGCTAATAAGAAACCGCTAAGCACGGGAACTTGTTTTGCCAAGCCGCCAAGCTTCGTAATGTCAGATGTGCCAAAGCGCTCTTCAATGATGCCAAGCAAGAAAAATAATAATGCGGCAATTAAGCCGTGGGAGACAACTTGAAATAATGCCCCTTGCACGCCAGATGCATTCAGTGCCGCAAGTCCCATCAAGACGATCCCCATATGTGAAATACTGGAGTAAGCGAGTACCTTCCGAAAATCTGTTTGAATCAATGCAAGAAAAGCACCGTACAACAAATTAATTACCCCTAGTATCGCTAGCAGCATTGCAAAATTTTGAAACTGATCTGGAAATAATCCTTTCCCAAAGCGCACAATACCGTACGCCCCGATTTTTAACAGAACACCTGCATGTAACATAACTACTGCGGGATGTGCTTCTACATGCACATTCACCATCCAGCGATGCAAAGGAAAAATCGGTAGCTTAATTGCAAAAGCGATCATAAGCGCTATAAATAACCCTTGTTGTAACGCGCTTGAAACTCCACTTAAAAGCGTCGGTTCTGCTCCAGTTAAAATATTTTTTAACGCTGTAAAATTTGTCGTACCTGTTTTTGCAAAGAGGATCGAAAAAACAATGAGTAAAATGGCTGAACCAATACCGTTATATATTAAATAACTATAAGCAGCTTTTTCACTCGAAAGTTTCCCCCATTTCCCAATGAGCAAAAACATCGGAGGTAATGTGATCTCGAAGAAGATGAAGAACAAAAATAAGTTCTCGGCAGCGAAGACACCAAGCATTCCCACTTCAAGCGTTAATAACAGCATATAAAATCCTTTTATATTTTTTTGAATTGAAAATGCTGTAATCGCCGCAAGTGTTGCTAAAAGTGCTGTGAGTAGCATCATCACAAGTGAAAATCCATCGATATTGAGCTCATAGTAAATAGAAAATATCTTTTTATCTACCTCGGGAAAATTCCCAAATTGAATCCATTTTACCTTTTCTGCAAATATCGATAAGCTCTTCCTAGAAGCATATGTACTAGCTAGGACAATGGCCATCCCAAGCGGGAGCACTGTCCCAAACAAGCCAAGTCCGCGCACGGCACGTACTTCCGTTTTCGGTGTTAATGCAAGGAAGAAGATACCAAGGAGTGGGGAGAAAATGAAGAACGATAATAATAATGCATTCATTACCAATACCCCCCTGTATATAACAGAATGACAACTAATGCTGCTAGAGAAATAGCAGTCACAGTTCCATATACTTGTACATTCCCATTTTGAAGTTTGGAACCAGCACTGCTCACTCCTTTAACAATACCTCTAACTAACTGAGCAATTCCTTCCACAATATATACTTCAAACAAACGAAACACATAGGCAATTCCTTTTACTAGTGGCACTAAAGTCATATTATAGATTTCATCTACATAATACTTTTTCGCAAGCAGGCCATGTAGGACCGTTCCTTGTCCTCCAGCCCAATCTCTAGGAATAGATTGTCTTCCGTAAATAAGGTAGGCCAAGAGAATGCCAGCAAACGAAACGAGCGTCGCAACAATCATAATCCAAGTCGGGCCATGACTTGGCTCCACTTGAAATAGAACATTCTTTGTCAGCCAATCTCCAAGAAATGTTCCAAACCACGGCGTATTGATGTAGCCCGCTAAAACAGCAAGGACACCGAGAACAATCATTGGAAATGTCATAACGCGCGGAGATTCATGCACTTCCGCCTTTGTCTTTGCTTCCCCTGTAAAAACAAGGAAGTATAATCGGAACATGTAAAATGCTGTTAAGAACGCCGCGATCACTGCAAGGACGAACAAAACATAATTGCCGCGCATCCACGCCGCCGCTAAAATTTCATCTTTACTAAAAAATCCTGAAAAAAGTGGAACACCGCTAATAGCAAGCGTACCCATTAAGAACAGGACTCCCGTTACTTTCATCTTCTTCTGCAAGCCGCCCATTTCATTAATGTTTTGCGTATGCACCGCATGAATCACGCTTCCCGCCGCCAAGAAAAGGAGTGCTTTAAAGAAGGCGTGTGTCGTTAAATGAAAGACACCGGCCACATAACCTGCGGAGCCAAGCGCAAGCATCATATACCCGAGCTGACTGATCGTAGAATACGCGAGAACCCTCTTTATATCCGTTTGCACGAGCCCAATGGAAGCAGCAAAGATTGCAGTAAAGGCACCGACAATTGCCACTGTTTGCATTGCCACAGGGCTTGCCACGAACAGCGGGAACATCGTCGCGACTAAGTACACGCCAGCTGCAACCATCGTCGCCGCATGAATAAGTGCCGAGACAGGTGTTGGCCCTTCCATCGCATCTGGCAGCCAAGTATGCAGCGGAAACTGTCCGGATTTCCCCATCGCGCCGATAAAAATTAAAATCGCTGTGAATGTAATCATAGAAGGAGAGACTTCTCCCATTTGTACCGCTTTAAAGATGACCTCGTACTCAAAGCTGCCCGCTTGCCAGAAAAGTAGAATCATCCCAATAAATAAACCGACATCGCCAATACGCGTCATAATAAACGCCTTTTTTGCAGCTGCCTTCGCGGATTCCTTAAAGAAGTAAAAACCAATCAGTAAAAATGAACCAAGTCCAACTAACTCCCAGAATATATAGAGCTGCAATAAATTCGTTGAAATGACTAGCCCTAACATCGCGAATGTAAATAGTCCTAGATATGAATAAAATGTCGGCAACCTTTCATCCCCTTGCATATATCCTTTCGAATACACATGTACAAGGAAACTCACAAGTGTAACGATAAAGAGCATTAAGGCATTCAGTGCATTAACCTCAAATCCAAACGAAAGATCTACATCACCGACTCGTAACCATAACCACGTATGTTTTACTGTTTCTGATGAAAAGCGTTCTACTAATACAACCACCGCACCCACAAAGGAAAGAAATGTCAAAAAGATACCAAGTAAGCTACTTCCTTCTCTTAACTTCTTTCCAAATATAATGAGTAAAAAAAACGAGGCAAGCGGGAAAAGCGGTATAAGCCATGCATAATCGATCATTGTTTCCTTCCCCCTTTTCGGTCACAATTAACCTTTCAGCGTATCCATCTCATCCACGTTAACTGTTGTACGATTACGATACAATGCAATTAAAATTGCGAGCCCAACCGCTGCCTCTGCCGCCGCAACAGACATCGTAAACAGTGAAAAAATTTGTCCTGTTAAGTTTGGAAAAAAGCCGAGCTTACTAAAAGCGACTAAATTTAAATTCGCTGCATTCAACATAAGTTCAATACAAACTAAAACGATGACGGTATTTCGCTTTGTTAAAGCTCCAAATAACCCGATGCAAAATAGAATAATCGCAAGTGCTAAATAGGCGGAAGCTGGAACACTACTCATGGGAATCCCCCTCTTTCTCATCACTCTTCGCAAGTACAATGGCCCCAACAAGTGCAACAAGTAAAACAACTGATGTTAACTCAAATGGAATGACATATTTCGAATACAAAAGCGTACCGATTTGAAGTGTATTTTGTTCATGAAGCGGCACCCCCCCCTGTACATTTTGATTTGTAAAGTCTATATTATTAACCGCGAAGTACATGACCGCGCCAAACGATACAACCGCAAGGAAAACAACAAATTTGCGGAAACTAAATCCTGACTCACTTTCTGCATCATGCTTCGTTAACATAATGCCAAAAATCATAATAATTGTAATCGCTCCAGAGTAAATTAAAATTTGCGCCACCCCAATAAACTCAGCTGACAAAAGAAAATACAAGCCTGCAATGCTAAGAAACGTGAACACAAGGGCAAGCATCATATGCATCACTTTCGTTAAGTTCAACATCAAAATACCACCAATAATCGCCGTTAAGGACAAGACAAAGAATGCTACAAACTCGCCATTCATGCTTTATTCTCCTTTCTGACGTTCTCATCGTTTTCATCGAGCCACTGCAAATTTTTAAACAAATCATCACGCGTATACTCTGCCAACTCAAAGTTGTTTGTCATCACGATTGCCTCTGTCGGGCAAACCTCTGTACACAAATCGCAAAGAATACAAATTTCAAAGTTAATATCGTACGTATCAATAATTTTTCCTTTTTTCGTAGGGTCTGGATGTTTCTTTCCGGTTAATTGAATACAGTCAGTTGGACAAATATTCGCGCATTGATTACAAACGATACATTTTTCCGGATAAAACTTTTGAATACCGCGGAAACGATCTGGTAGTGGCAGCGGCTGATTGGGATAATCATATGTCACCTTTTTCTTGCTTAAATTACTCAGCGTATACTTTAACCCTTTGAATAATCCTTTCATATCTTACTGGCACCCCTCTCATAGATTAGAAAAATAACTCCTTAATCAATGCCGTTAAGAAAATATTTGCAAGTGCGATTGGCAATAATACCTTCCAGCCAAATTCCATCAGCTGATCACCCCTTATACGTGGAAACGTCACGCGGAACCAAATTAATAGAAAGACAACCGCGCTGAACTTTAAGGCAAACCATACAGCACCAGGAATAAAACCAAGAAACATAACTGGATTCCAGCCACCTAAGAAGAGCACCGTAATTAACGAGGCCATTCCAAAGAAGTATACATACTCAGAAAGCATAAAGAACGCCCAGCGAAACCCCGAGTATTCCGTATGATATCCAGAGACAAGTTCCGACTCCGCTTCCGGTAAGTCAAACGGCGTCCGGTTCAACTCTGCAACCGCTGCAATTAAGAAAATAACAAAACCAATCGGCTGCGCGAAAATGTACCAAACCTTCTCCTGCGCCGCTACAATTTCATTTAGATTGAGACTACCAGCTAATAAGACAACACCTATAACACTCATGACAAGGGGAATTTCGTAGGAAATCATCTGCGCCGCCGCACGCATTCCGCCTAAAAGTGAGTATTTATTATTCGATGCCCAGCCGCCGGTCAGAACGCCAATCGTTGTAATCCCTGAAACTGCAATATAATAAAGAAGCCCAACTCCAATATCAGCAAACTGAAATTTATCCGTAAATGGAATGACCGCAAGAACCATAAAGGCAGGTGCAAACGCAATAATAGGTGCCAATATAAATAGCGGCTTATCCGCAGCTTTTGGAATGCTATCTTCTTTTAATAAAAGTTTTAAAACATCAGCTACTGTTTGCAGTAATCCGAAGCGGCCACCAACTTGGTTCGGGCCAATTCGCCCTTGCATAAAACCCATCACTTTCCGCTCTGCTAAAATCCCATATGTAACAAATCCAAGGACAGCAAACAGTAGAAGTACCGCTAAGCCAAAAAAAATGAAGAAATTCTTCCAACCTGCCGATGACTCTAAGATCGTCTCAATCATTAGCCATCAACCTCCCCAAGCACAATATCAACGCCGCCTAAAATCGTAATTAAATTTGCGATATTTTCACCCTTCAAAAGCTTCGGCAAGATTTGTAGGTTATAAAAAGATGGTCTGCGAAATTTCAGACGATACGGCTCTTTCTTTCCTTCGCTCGCAATATAGCACCCAATTTCCCCACGCGGCGACTCAATGCGGACAAATGCCTCGCCCTTCGGCGCCTTAATAATCTTCGGCACTTTCGCTATTACACTTCCTTCCTCCGGAAACTGCTCCGCTGCCTGCTCGATAATTTTGAGAGACTCCTCAATCTCTTTCATCCGACAAATGTAACGATCCCAAGCATCTCCTATTTCTCCAACAGGAACATCGAAATCAAAGCGATCATAAATAGAATACGGTTCATCCTTGCGAAGATCCCATTTCACACCCGTGCACCGCAAATTTGCTCCGCTTAGAGAATAAGAGAGCGCATCTTCCGCGCTATATATACCAACGCCTTTCACACGATTCAAAAAAATTTCATTTCCGCTCACAAGATCGTGATAACCTTTTAATTGTTCTCTCATATATGGGACAAACTCCCGAACCTTTTCGATCCAACCATCCGGGGCATCCCACTTCACACCGCCCACCCGCATATAATTAAAAGTAAGCCGTGCACCGCATAGTTCATTTAAAAGATTAATAATCATCTCTCTCTCACGAAATGCGTATAGAAATGGACTAACTGCACCAATATCAAGAAGGTTGGTACCCCACCAAACAAGATGACTGGCAACGCGGCCAAGCTCCATCGCAAGCACTCGCAAATATTCCGCACGCTCCGGAATTTCCAGTCCCATCATTGTCTCAACAGCATGGCAAATGACATAGTTATTGGTCATTGCTGATAAATAATCCATTCGATCTGTATACGGGATAATTTGTGTATACTGTAAGCCCTCAGCGATTTTCTCCGTCCCACGGTGTAAATAACCAATGACAGGTGTAGCTTCTTTAATGATTTCCCCATCGATTTTAATAACAAGCCGAAATACACCATGTGTACTCGGGTGCTGTGGCCCTACATTTAAAAGCATCTCTTCTGTACGGATCATAATGCTACACCTCCACGTCAAACGGTTCGTAATCTTTTCGAAGCGGATGCCCTACCCAATCATCTGGCATTAAAATACGCGTTAAATTCGGATGCCCCTTAAAGATAATGCCAAGTAAGTCATATGCCTCGCGCTCTGGCCAATTTGCCCCGTTCCAAAGCGGTGTAATCGATGCTACTTGCGGCGCCTCTCGGTCTAATTTCACCTTCACCGCTACAGACTGTTTCTTTCCATATGAAAATAAATGAACATATACTTCCATATGTGTAACAAAATCAGTCGCATGTAGCTCCGACATATAATCAAAAGCAAGTCCCTTATGGAACCTTAATAATTCCATCACTTCATAGTAATTTTCCAGCTGAACTACAAGCGTTGGAACATCTTTTGAAAGCTTATTAATATAGGAATCTACTAATGAATGTTCCCCTATTTTCTCCTTAACAATCTCTACATAAGTATTTAAATATGGTTGGTTTAGTGATGGTTTCTCCTGCTCTAGTGCTTCTTCCTTCTTACTCACAGTCCCCTTTGCTCTTGCGATAGCGACGGCTTTTGCCTCCGCTGCTGCAATTGCCTTCGCTTTCTCATCTTCAGGTGCCCCAGTACCTTCCAATGCCTTTTGCTTCGCTAGCGCTGCCGCTTTTACCTTTGCTGCTGCCACGGCTTTTACCTTCGCTTTGGCTTTCTCCTCGTCTGATACCCCTGCTCCTTCTTTTGCTTTCTGCTTCGCTAGCGCTGCCGCTTTTGCCTTCGCTGCCGCCACTGCCTTTGCTTTGGCTTTGGCTTTCTCCTCGTCTGATATCTCTGCTCCTTCTTTTGCTTTCTGCTTCGCTAGCGCTACCGCTTTTGCCTTTGCTGCTGCCGCGGCTTTTGCCTTCGCTTTGGCTTTCTCCTCGTCTGATACCCCTGCTCCTTCTTTTGCTTTCTGCTTCGCTAGCGC
This sequence comes from Bacillus sp. NPDC094106, assembly GCF_044764345.1. Taxonomy (NCBI): domain Bacteria; kingdom Bacillati; phylum Bacillota; class Bacilli; order Caryophanales; family Bacillaceae; genus Bacillus; species Bacillus sp. NPDC094106. Next base: position 46,033 of record NZ_JBIWHY010000007.1, read on the forward strand.
TGCCGCTTTTGCCTTCGCTGCTGCCGCTGCCTTTGCCTTCACTTTGGCTTCTTCTGATATTTCCCCATCCACCGATGCTTGTTTCTTCTCCGCAGCATGGTGTTGAGTCTCTTCCATATTTACCTCATTATCACTTGATAGCGCTTTCTCTTGTTCTTGTGCTTCAAACTTAGTTATTTCCATTTCATGTTTTGCGGCAAGACGTTTTCGAGCTTCTTCTTTCGCATGTCTAGCGGCTTCTTTCTTCATATCCTCTAAATTGTTATTAGGATCACTCATCTATTCGTCACCTGCTTCCCAGTCTTTGCTTCGTAACGAATCTTCTCTTTCAGTTTATTAATTCCATAAATTAAGGCTGCTGGATTAGGAGGACATCCTGGGATATACACATCTACTGGTACGATTTGATCTACCCCTTTTACAACAGCATACGAATTCACATATGGTCCGCCAGCTGTTGCACAAGATCCCATTGCAATGACCCATTTCGGCTCTGGCATCTGATCATATAAACGCCGCACAATAGGTGCCATTTTCTTCGTCACTGTTCCAGAAACAATCATGACATCCGATTGCCTCGGTGATGTCCGAAAGAATGACCCAAATCGATCCAAATCATAATGCGATGAACCAACCCCCATCATTTCAATTGCGCAGCACGCCAATCCAAATGTCATTGGCCATAAAGAGTTACTACGTGCCCATCCCTTTACCTGTTCTAATGTTGTAAAGAAAATATTCCTCTCTAATTCCGCCCGTTCCTGTGGATGTAATTCCTCGAAATTTATAGCCATTGTAACACCTTCTTTTTCCAAGCATACGCCAGACCCACGATTAACATAATGACAAAGATTAGCATTTCAATAAGCGCGAACAAACCAAGCTTGTCATACGCAACAGCCCACGGATATAAAAATAAGGTTTCCACATCAAAGATGACAAATAATAATGCAAAAATATAATAGCGAGCATGAAAACGAACATTTGCATCATGATAGGGTTCAATTCCGCTTTCGTACGTTGTTTCCTTTGCCGCACTCGGCTTATGCGGTCGCAACAACTTTCCTAATGTAAGAGCCGCTACCGGCAGCAATATGCCCAATAGCAAGAAGATGCCAACGATCATATAACTATTTTCATATACATTTGCCATTGTGAAACCCTCCCCCCCCCTGAATTAAGAACAAATTCACTTAGTAAACAATATGTCTCATCTGCATCATTTATTATTTTTAAATTTTTCTAAATAATGCGACTATTTATATCATTATAGCAAACTTCAAATTCCTATGTCGATACGTTAGGAATAATGTGTAAAATCTTCCTAAATAATTCACATTTTTCTTAAAAGGGAATTCTAATATGTTTTTGTTAAAACAGGAGCTAATTTGTCAGCTAAAGAATTTCTACAAAATAATCTTGTACAAACGATTGTTTCCATCTTAGAAGAAACTAGTTTACAACCATATCTTCTTGATATAGAACTAACAGAACATATTGCAATGATAGACGAAAGAACAACTGCCATTCTTACAAGATAACAATTGTAGGTATATGCCAGGCTACTACTTCAGCAAGCCACTCAGCAGTAAACAATTCATGAAATTTCTACAAAAAACACCCAGCATAAATAATTCATGCTGGGTGTTTTCTTAAAAGGTAGGATTTTCTTTTTGATAATAGTCCTGTGAAATTTCATCATAGAATGCCGCAGTTGTTGTATAAAAATATGGTGCTAACCATAAGAAACCGATTCCCAAAGTAACGATACTTAACAAGAACCAACCAATGAAACTTAAGCATAATAAGAAATAATCCATTTTATGTCCATCCATCATGCGACGGCTTTCCGTAATGGCTTGATTCATTGAATACTCCGGATGATCATTTAAAATAAAATACGTCATCGCGTACGAGAAAGATTTAATAATTCCTGGAATAATCAGTAGTATTGTCCATAAAGTAAGATAAATGCACACTAACAAATATGTTAAAAATGACTTTATAAATTTAGTTCCATCTGTAAACCATCTAAACAACTGTCCAATACGAACCTCTTTCTCACGAATCGCATTCAAAACAAGATAATATGCCCCTAAAGTTAACGGTCCAATAATAAGCATTGTGACAATATCCACTGAAAAAGATCCTCTTGCTTCATCCCATCCCCAAACCATCGAGAAAGGAAATGTAACAACAATCCTACAAACAGAAGCAAGAACTGCGATCAGTAATGTAGTACCCACTGCTAGTCCCCATTTCCCTTCCAATGCATCCAGCGCTCTTCCTTTTAAATCACTAATCATATGAAACCTCCTAAATCGAATGAACCTCTAATTTATTATTAGTATAGCACGCCGCTCGCATCTTATATTTCAAAAAAACGAGGTGCATACAACTATTATGCACCTCGTTCTCCATATATTCCTAATGCGATTCATTCTCTGATACGTATTGATAAAAATGTGCTATCGTTGTATTGAAATATGGATAGAGCCAAAGAAATCCAATTCCAAAAGTAAAGATTGCTAACACAGCCCAACCGATGAAGCTAAGCCCTAAAAGGAATAGATCCATTTTATGTCCTTTCATCATCACTTTACTTTCTTTCAGCGCTTGTAAAACACCGTATTCTGGATTTTCCACTAGAATGTAATAAGTCATCGCATATGAAAGAGAAGCAATAACAATTACTATAAACGAAATAAATAATAAAACAAAGAAAGTAATTCCTAATGATTCATTTGCTGACTCACTTTCTCCACCAAATAGAAACACAAACATACCGATCAATATTAACGGTATCCAAGTTCCCGTGTATAGGCAAATTGCCAACATAGCCTTCATTGCCTTCAGCATTCGTTTAAACCCACGGAACCCTTCAAATAAGCAATCTATTACAGCACCATCCCTCTTGCTAAGGCGTAAGGACAGATTCATATAACCATATGTCATGATACCGTATGATGCAAGGTTCACGATGAACATCAGACCATAAATAACGATAATAGCCATAACAGCACCAACTGTTGCTGTTTCCTCTTCAAATGAGCTTATAGAACTACCAATTATCGCCATTAAAAATATACCAGGAATTAAAATAATAAATGATGCCACGAATGAGAGTATATAATTCAAAATAAAATATAGAATTGTCGAACCTACACCAAGCCCCCATTTTCCATTTAACGATTGCAATGCTTCTCGTTTCATTTCACCAATCACTTTCTCATCTCCTTACACTATGTATCTATTTATAGATAAAATTACACTTACAATTATATCATTTTTTGTAATATTTTTTTGTAATATTTCCTATAACGTAAAAATTTAGCCTATTCTATTCATAAAAAAATCCGTAAAGGAATGAACCTTTACGGATTTTCTTATTTCATGTCAGAAACATTCAAACGGTTAATCGCTCGTTTTAGTGCAAGCTCTGCACGCTTAAAGTCAACATGTACTTGTTTATCTTGTAAACGCTGCTCAGCACGACGCTTCGCTTCGTTTGCACGATGGATATCGATATGGTTTGCTTCTTCAGCAGATGGTGCTAATACTGTTACTTTATCTGGACGAACTTCGATAAAGCCACCGCTTACTGCTACATAATCAGTGTGACCGCCATTTTTCAAACGAACCGCACTAATCTTTAGCGGCGCAACAGTTGGAATGTGACCTGGTAAGATCCCCATTTCCCCACTTTCTGTTTTCACGCTTACCATTTCTACTTCTTTTTCGTAAACCGGTCCATCAGGAGTTACAATACTGACTGGAAATGTCTTCATAATTCGTCCCTCCTAAGGCCTTACGCCATCATTTTCTTCGCGTTTTCAATAACTTCTTCAATGCTACCAACAAGACGGAATGCATCTTCTGGAAGGTCATCATATTTTCCTTCTAGAATTTCTTTGAATCCACGAACTGTTTCTTTTACAGGTACATAAGATCCTTTTTGACCTGTAAACTGCTCTGCTACGTGGAAGTTCTGTGATAAGAAGAACTGAACGCGACGAGCACGATGTACAACTAATTTATCTTCTTCAGATAACTCGTCCATACCTAAGATAGCGATGATATCTTGAAGCTCTTTATAACGTTGTAATGTTTGCTGAATTTGACGAGCAACTGCATAATGCTCTTCTCCAACGATTTCTGGAGAAAGTGCACGAGATGTAGACGCTAATGGGTCTACCGCTGGGTAAATACCCATTTGTGTTAAACGACGCTCTAAGTTTGTTGTTGCATCTAAGTGAGCGAACGTTGTTGCTGGTGCTGGGTCAGTATAGTCATCGGCTGGTACATATACCGCTTGGATAGACGTGATAGACCCTTTATTTGTTGATGTAATACGCTCTTGTAATTGACCCATTTCAGTTGCAAGTGTTGGTTGGTAACCTACCGCAGATGGCATACGACCAAGAAGGGCCGATACTTCAGAACCCGCTTGCGTGAAACGGAAAATGTTATCGATGAACAATAGTACGTCTTGTCCTTGCTCATCACGGAAATGTTCAGCCATTGTTAAGCCTGTTAATGCAACACGTTGACGTGCACCAGGTGGCTCGTTCATTTGTCCGAATACCATCGCTGTTTTCTTAATTACGCCAGAATCGCTCATTTCGTGGTATAAGTCGTTACCTTCACGAGTACGCTCACCTACACCAGCGAATACAGAGATACCACCGTGTTCTTGTGCGATGTTGTTAATTAACTCCTGGATTAATACTGTTTTACCTACACCGGCACCACCGAATAGACCGATTTTACCACCTTTAATGTAAGGAGCAAGTAAGTCTACTACTTTAATACCAGTTTCAAGAATTTCTACTTTTGTAGATAACTCTTCGAATGCAGGTGCTTGACGGTGAATTGGATCACGGCGTACATCCGCTGCAACTTCACCATCTAAGTCAATTGCATCACCTAATACGTTAAACACACGACCAAGTGTTGCATCACCAACTGGAACAGAAATTGGTTTACCAGTATCCTCTACTTCTATGCCACGAACAAGTCCATCTGTAGAAGACATCGCAACCGTACGAACTGTGTCATCACCTAAGTGAAGTGCAACTTCTAAAGTTAAGTTAACTGCGTCTTGTTTAATTCTAAGGGCATTGTAGATTTCAGGTAGCTTTCCGCCGTCAAACTTAACGTCTACAACCGGACCCATGATTTGCGTAACGCGCCCTTTATTCATCGGGTTCCCTCCTAGCTTTCTTTAAATTAGCCAGCTTTCTATGAGAGTCGGCTTTCATTTTTTATTAGTTAGCTTGAGCGACTCTTCGGAAAGAGCCACCTCCGCTTTTTATTACTCTAGCTCCGGTGGCTAGAAGGGTCGGTCATTTCACCCCTTCCTGCGAGGCAAAGAGCGCCTCTTCGTCAGGAGTTCCAATGCCCTCCCCTTCTGGACGAGCCACTTCCGCTTTTTATTACTATTCTAACGCTGCTGCTCCACCAACGATTTCTGTAATTTCTTGCGTAATCGCTGCTTGTCGAGCACGGTTGAATGAAAGTGTAAGTGTATCGATAACTTCCATTGCGTTGTCTGTAGCACTCTTCATTGCTGTCATACGCGCTGCGTGTTCACTTGCTTTACCGTCTAGCAATGCACCGTACACTAAGCTTTCTGCGTATTGTGGCAATAATACTTTTAAGATATCTTCTTCAGAAGGTTCAAACTCATAAGCTGTCGTCGGTTTGTCAGACGTCACTTCCGTAAGCGGTAAAATTTTATTTTCCGTTACTTCTTGTGAAATTTTACTCACGTAATGGTTGTAGTAAATATACAGCTCATCATAAGCACCATCTGCGAACATCGCAATCGCTCGAGAAGCAAGGTCTTTAATATCTGTAAATGAAGGATGGTCAGATAGTCCAACTACTTCATCAATGATGTTAAAGCCGCGACGTTTTAAATAATCACGTCCTAGTCGTCCAAGCACAATAATTGAATATTGGTTTGAATCCATATTATGACGTTCACGAATTACGTTACTTACCGTACGTAATACGTTACTGTTATAACCACCTGCTAGTCCGCGATCAGATGTAATAACGATGTATCCCGTACGTTTTACAGGGCGTGCTGTTAGCATTGGATGATTGATTCCTTTGCTACCTTGCGCAATACTCGCTACTACTTCTTGAATTTTTTCCATATACGGAACGAAAGATTTAGCATTTTGTTCTGCACGGTTTAATTTCGATGCAGATACCATCTCCATCGCCTTCGTAATTTGACTCGTTTTCTTAGTCGAATTAATTTTCGCTTTTATATCGCGTAAAGATGCCACAGGTTTTCACCACCTTTTTTCCGGAAGTTGGCACGATTAGTAAGATTTCTTTTCATTCATCTTTCTAATCTACGTTGCAAGATCTTCTTGCTCATGATTGAAGGAAAAGAATAGGTGCACCTACTCTTTTCCTTTACATAACCGTCAGCAATCTCTGTAAGAGTTGCCTGTTTATATAATCTAGTTTCAGCGGCTAACGAGCCACCTCCGCTTTTTATTATTCAGAAGCTACGAATACTTTTTTGAATCCGTTAATTGCTGCTGCAAATTTATCGTCATCCGCAAGTTTCTTAGTTGTGCGGATTTCACTTAATAATTCAGCTGCATTTGAATCTAACCAAGCATGGAATTCTTCTTCAAAACGAGTGATATCTGCTACTGGGATATCATCTAGGAATCCACGTGTTAGAGCGTAAAGAATGATAACTTGTTTCTCTACTCGCAGTGGTTTGTGTAATCCTTGTTTTAATACTTCAACTGTGCGAGCTCCACGGTTTAATTTCGCTTGAGTTGCTTTATCAAGGTCAGAACCGAACGCAGCGAACGCTTCTAACTCACGATAAGATGCAAGGTCAAGACGAAGTGTACCTGATACTTTACTCATCGCTTTAATCTGAGCAGCTCCACCAACACGAGATACAGAAGTACCTGCATCGATTGCTGGACGTACGCCAGAGAAGAATAAATCAGATTGTAAGAAGATTTGTCCATCTGTGATAGAGATTACGTTTGTTGGGATGTAAGCTGATACGTCCCCTGCTTGTGTTTCGATGAAAGGTAGGGCTGTTAAAGAACCTCCGCCTTTTGCATCACTTAATTTTGCTGCACGCTCTAGTAAGCGAGAATGTAAGTAGAATACATCCCCAGGATATGCTTCACGACCTGGAGGACGACGTAATAGTAATGAAAGTTCACGATAAGCAGCTGCTTGTTTTGATAAGTCATCATATACTACTAATACGTGTTTACCGTTGTACATGAATTCTTCACCCATTGTTACACCAGCGTAAGCAGCTAAGTATAATAATGGAGCTGGTTGAGAAGCTGATGCAGTTACAACGATTGTGTAATCTAACGCACCATGCTTACGTAATGTTTCTACTACGTTACGTACTGTAGATTCTTTTTGTCCAATTGCAACGTAGATACAAACCATATCTTCATCTTTTTGATTAATGATTGTATCAAGCGCAACTGCTGTTTTACCTGTTTGACGGTCACCGATGATTAACTCACGTTGACCACGGCCAATTGGTACAAGAGCATCGATCGCTTTAATACCTGTTTGAAGTGGCTCATGAACAGATTTACGATCCATTACACCTGGTGCTGGACTTTCGATTGGACGAGTGTTTGTTGTATTGATTGGGCCTAAACCATCTACTGGTTGACCTAATGGGTTTACAACACGACCGATTAGTTCTTTCCCTACTGGCACTTGCATGATGCGACCAGTACGACGAACTTCGTCACCTTCACGGATTTCTGTGTAAGGTCCTAAAATAATGATACCTACGTTGTTTTCCTCTAAGTTTTGTGCTAGTCCCATAACGCCATTAGAGAACTCTACAAGTTCACCAGCCATAACGTTATCAAGACCATGAGCACGCGCAATACCGTCACCAACCTGGATAACTGTACCAACATCACTAACTTCGATTTCAGACTGATAGTTCTCGATTTGTTGCTTTATCAGTGCGCTAATTTCTTCAGCTCTGATGCTCATGTGCTTCACCCCTATCTATTCTTCATAAGTTCACGCTGAATACGTGCTAACTTTCCTTGTAAACTACCATCATAAATGCGATTTCCAATGCGTACTTTAATTCCGCCTAGTAAATCTTCATCTACAACATTCTTTATGCGAATTGCATCTTTTCCTGTTCTCTTCGCAAATGATTCTGCAATGCTAAGTTTTTCATCTTCAGATAGAAGACGAATAGAGTAAACAGTTGCATCTGCTACGTTGCGTTCTTCATTAGCAAGAACAACATATTCATTTGCAATTTCAGGTAGGATTTCAATGCGTTTATTATCAACTAAAATATATAACGTATTTAAAATTGATTCCGAAACAGAGGCAAATACGTTAGAAAGAAACGTTTTTTTCTGTTCCTTCGAAATGTTTGGTTGTGTTAAAAAGCTATGTAGTTCTTCGTTTTTTACAAAAACGTTTTGTACAAGGCGTAATTCCTCTTCAAACATCTCTAATACGTGTTTTTCTTTTGCAATTTGAAAAAGAGCGACAGCATAACGTTTTGCTACAATCTCATTGCTCATCGCGCTTCTCCTACTTCTTTAATATAATCGCGAATTAATTTCACTTGGTCTTCTTCTTTTAGTTCTTTTTCAATTACTTTAGAAGCAATTTGAACAGATAAAGAAGCGACTTGTTCTTGCAGAGCAGCAATTGCTTGCTCTTTTTCGCGTTGAATTTCTTGTACAGCAGATGTTTTAATTGACTCTGCTTCTTCTTTTGCAGCAGCGACAATACCATCTTTCTGATCTTCTGCTTGCTTTTTCGCTCTTTCGATTAACTCTTGTGCTTCCACACGTGATTGTTTTAACATTTCACGTTGTTCTTCCACTAATTTTTTCGCCTCTGCGTTGTTCTTTTCTGCAGCGTCGATTTCACTAGCAACATGCTCTTCACGTTCCTTCATAATTCCCATCAAAGGACCCCAAGCAAATTTACGTAGCATTATTAATAAAATTAGGAAAACGACCAATGTATAAGCGATCGTTCCAAATGGAATGGCAGCTCCTAATAATAAAGTTGGCACAAGGATTCACTCCCTTCGAGATATCTAAATTGACCATATGAAAAAAAAAGACATACATTTCGTTCATAAAGCAATGGCGAAGAAAGTTCAAAAAACACTCTTCGCCATCTATGTAAGGGGAGTATCCCTTATTTGTTCATTACGATGAATGCAATAACTACACCGATGATTGGAAGTGCCTCAACTAATGCAACCCCGATGAACATAATTGTTTGAAGTGCGCCTTTTAATTCTGGTTGACGAGCAACACCTTCGATTGTACGTGATACGATAAGACCGTTACCAATACCTGCACCTAATGCTGATAAACCAATTGCAATTGCAGCTGCGATTACACCTAAACTCATTTAAAATGTCCTCCTTTGTATTATAAAAAAAATAGATTTTTTACTTACTTTACTTACTTATTAAAGTATATTAATGGTCATGACTTACTTTATGAGCCATGTAAACCATCGTTAACATTGTAAAGATAAACGCTTGGATTGAACCAATGAACACACTGAATCCCATCCACGCTAACATCGGCACAATGGCACCCAACGCTCCAAGTACTCCACTTCCACCTAATTTGGCAAGTAATCCTAATAAAATCTCACCAGCATAGATGTTACCGAATAGACGAAGACCTAACGTTAATGTGTTAGCAAATTCCTCAATAACCTTTAAAGGAAATAAGAACTTCATAGGTTGGATAAACCCTTTTAAGTATTCTTTTGTACCCTTCATCTTAATTCCATAGTAATGGGTGAGGGTAACTACCATCACGGCTAATGTTAATGTAACTGCTGGGTCAGACGTTGGCGATCTCCACCATGCAATGTGTTCGCCAGCCTCAGTTGTTGAATACATGAATGGTAGGCCGAGCATGTTTGATACGAAAATAAACATCATAAGCGTAACGCCGAGTGTTAAAAAGCGTCCACCTGTTTTCCAATCCATCGTACTGTTAATAATCCCTTTCGCGAAGTCTAAAATCCACTCAAGGAAGTTTTGCATTCCTGTTGGACGAAGAGCTAATGTGCGAGTCCCGATAACAGCGATTAAGAAAACAATAACTGCTGCAACAGTAACCATCATGACTGAGGACAAATCGAACGTTAAACCTAGAAATTCAACTAATTTACCGTGTTCCACTAGTAATTCACCTCTCTTCCCTGCTCTTATACTCTAAATAAAGAAAATCTATGATCATGACAAGATATCCTGTCAGCAATCCTACACCTAAGCTCCACATCGCAATTAAATGCTGATATTTCGCTGCAAATAAAATTAATAACCCAATCGTGGCAAATCTCGAATATGTACTTACAGCCGTCGCTTTAAATTTCACGTTTTCTCCATTTGTAACGCGGTCTAATAGCTTGTCTGTTCTACGTGCAATAATGCGCAAACTAAGAAAACTGAAAATCGTCCCGATAATCAGTCCAAGAAATACATCCTTGTAAGAGGTAAATCCCCATCCTAGCACAAGAAGCGCAAGCAAGTAGTACATATATTTCTTTTGTCTTTGGACAAGTCCATGTACGTCTATCATCATTGCTCTCCCGAATAATAATGTCGAATGAGTCGAATCATTGCGTAAATCCCTGTTCCTAATCCAAGCAATAAGCCTATAATAAGAAACAATGGAAACGTTCCAACCTTACTGTCAATCCATTGCCCACCAAAGATTCCAACAAGAATGGAACCGACTAATTGAGCAAGAATTCCTGTCATTAAAGCATATGCTTTTACGGGGTTGCGATCGTCTTTTTGCAAGGATTCATCCCTCCAATATGTAACCCTCATTCACGATGTGTTAATAATAACTCATTTTTTTGTATAAATTCTACACAAAATAAAAATTTTGCTTTTTCTTCACGAAATAGATGCAATTTTGTCACTGAAAGCCCTACCATCTATCCCCGTTGTTAGCATACAATAGGGTATTAGCACTGTCAACGAGAAATCGTAAAAAATCAAAAAATTTGAGTATTAGTCATTTCCTGCCAAAAATGAAAACGTTCCCCTTCTAAATACTGGTGAAAGATATATAATTTCTTGAAGTTTTCTATTTATAATAGAAGAAAATGTTCACAAGTTTGTCACTATTATATTTTTAGGATATAACGTTTTTCTTCCATAGTATAGAGCCTCATAGAAGTTAGACTTCTATAGTATATGTGATATATATGCAATTTATGTTGTATATACAAAAAATACCATTTTTATGTTGATTCATCACTTCTTTCCCAAACTCCAGTATTTTTAAATAGAAAAACAGACGAGCAGGGAATCCCTCTCGTCTGTTGTCTTACTTCGTTCCAAATAAACGGTCACCAGCATCGCCTAGACCTGGAACAACATAACCATGGTCATTTAACTTCTCATCTAATGCCGCTACATAAATATCAACATCAGGATGTTCTTCTTGCACAACTTTTACCCCTTCTGGTGCAGCTACGATACACATTAATTTAATTTGTTTCGCACCACGCTTTTTCAGAGAGTTAATTGCTTCAGCTGCAGAACCACCTGTTGCTAACATTGGATCAAGTACGATAAAGTCACGTTCTTCTACATCCGTTGGAAGCTTCACATAGTATTCTACCGGTTGCAATGTTTTAGGGTCACGATATAAACCAACGTGTCCCACTTTTGCTGCTGGAATTAATTTCAGAATCCCATCTACCATCCCTAAACCTGCACGTAAAATCGGAATTAAACCAAGTTTTTTACCAGCGATCACTTTTGTTTTCGCTTTACTTACAGGTGTTTCAATTTCAATCTCTTCAAGTGGAAGATCGCGTGTAATTTCAAAAGCCATTAAGCTTGCTACTTCATCCACTAATTCACGAAATTCTTTTGTACCTGTATTTTTATCGCGAATATATGTAATCTTATGTTGAATTAACGGGTGATCAAATACATACAGTTTTCCCATGTGAATCTCTCCTTCAGATGATATTTATGCGTGCGTACACGCCATTTTGCACTATTTACGATTTTAAAGAAAACGCTACTAATATTCAAGGGCAAATTTGGAAAAATATTAACTTCATACTAAACTCACCTAATATATTTACCAATTATGGAAGTAGTATCCTTCATTATATCTCCAAAATTTATTCACGATTTGTATACATACTTGAAACATAATATCTGTCTTATTTTCTCCTAATTACTCGTTTGCCTAAATTTATTTCAAACATAGCTCTACATTTCTACATCACGTAAAAAGTATTTTTAAAAAACATATATCATTTCATGAAACATAAAGTGAAACTTTAATTAGCGAGGGTTTCTTCCCTCACTGATTATTAGCCCTCACTAATCGGGCTTTTACGGGCAATTTCTCTCCTACCTAACTTCTTTTCTTTCTCCAAATTTTGAAGTGGGGATATTACTGCCCGCAAATAGCGGGATAAAAAAACCGCTGGAACATTATGAGCTCCAGCAGTCTTTGTTCAATCTATTATAAATCTGTATACATTGGGAATTTGTTTGTTAATGCCTCTACACGCTTACGTGCCTCTTCTAATGCAACTTCATCCTCATGATTTTTCAACGTATGAGCAATGATTGCTGCAATTTCATCCATTTCTTCTAAACCGAAACCGCGAGATGTTACTGCCGCTGTACCAATACGTACACCGCTTGTTACAAATGGACTTGCTGTTTCAAATGGAATTGTATTCTTGTTCACTGTAACACCCACTTCATCTAATACGTGCTCTGCCACTTTACCTGTAATTTCTAAGTTACGAACATCGATTAGGATAAGATGGTTGTCCGTTCCACCAGAAACAAGTGTAAGTCCTTCTTTTTGAAGTCCTTCTGCTAAGCGCTGTGCATTATTAATGATGTTTTGTGCATATGTTTTAAAATCTTCTTGCAGTGCTTCACCAAATGCAACAGCTTTTGCAGCAATTACATGCATAAGTGGACCACCTTGAATACCCGGGAAGATTGATTTATCGATTTGCTTTGCAAATTGCTCTTCACATAAAATCATACCACCACGTGGGCCACGTAATGTTTTATGTGTTGTTGTTGTAACGAAATGTGCATGTGGCACTGGATTTGGATGTAAGCCCGCCGCAACTAAACCTGCGATATGAGCCATATCTACCATTAAGTATGCCCCTACTTCATCTGCGATTTCACGGAATCTCTTGAAATCGATCACACGAGGGTACGCACTTGCACCTGCAACGATTAATTTTGGTTTATGTTCTTTTGCTTTTGCCAACACATCATCATAATTGATACGGTGAGAATCAGCATCCACTCCATATTCTACGAAATTATATTGTACCCCACTGAAGTTAACAGGGCTTCCGTGTGTTAGGTGACCACCATGGGATAAGTTCATACCAAGTACTGTATCGCCATGTTCTAAAATCGTAAAGTATACAGCCATATTTGCTTGTGCACCAGAATGTGGTTGAACATTTACATGTTCAGCGCCAAAAATTTCTTTTACACGATCACGTGCAATATCCTCTACGACGTCTACGTGCTCACAACCACCATAGTAACGTTTACCAGGATAACCTTCAGCATACTTATTTGTTAAAACAGAACCTTGTGCTTCCATTACCGCTTCACTTACGAAGTTCTCTGAAGCAATTAGCTCAATTTTTGAACGTTGTCTTCCTAGTTCTGCTTCAATTGCAGCAAATACCTTTTCATCTTGACGTTTTAAATGATCCACCATAATCCCCCTTTTCTGAACGAACTACATCAATTCCTAATAGTTTTTTCCTATTTATTCAGAAAAAACGAAAATTCAAGTTGTAATTCTTTCAAACCTTCATGTTTTCAAATACATTCTAACATGACTTTCTATATCATAAAAGAAAAAAAGACCAAGTTTGGTCTTTTCTTTCTTCTATTATAAAGTCAGACAACATACCTCCGTACAAGATGATATAAAGGTATATTATATCCAAGTTCTTCATTTTTAACGACAAGTAACAGTTTCTTCTACTACCGCATATACAGCGCGTGCTCCCCCAATAAGTTTCGCACGAGTTTTAGCCATCGTTACATGTGCATTACCAATTGCCTTTACACTTGTGCGAATCGGAACAGCCACATGTTTTAAATGCATACCAATGAATGTATCACCAATATCCATTCCTGCATCGGCTTTAATAAATTCCACTACTACAGGATCCTTCAAATTATGATAGGCATATGTTGCTAATGCACCACCCGCTGATCTGACAGGCGTAACGGTTACAATTTCAAATTGATATTTCATTGCCACTTCTCTCTCTACCACTAAAGCGCGGTTTAAATGCTCGCAACATTGAAACGCTAATTCTATACCCGTTTGTTTTTGAAATTGTGTTAGCTCAGAAAAAATTGCTTCTGCCACTTCCATCGTCCCTGATGTCCCAATTCTCTCCCCTAGCACCTCACTCGTGCTACAGCCTACTACAAAAATTTGACCGCTTTGTAAAGAAGCTTGCTCTTGAAATTCAGAAAGCGATGTTTGTAGCTGCTCTTTCACTTTTACTATTTCCATCATTACGCCTCTTCCTTTCACAGGTTGATTCAACAAATTATATTATGTTTCAATAGAAATTAGAATCTATTACTTCGCTTCGTATGTTTTAATTTTTCCTACACGATTTTCGTGACGTCCACCTTCATAATCAGTCGTTAACCAAATTTTTGCGATATCGCGTGCTAAACCTGCTCCAATTACACGCTCGCCCATAGCTAACATATTGCTATCATTATGCTCTCTCGTTGCTTTTGCACTAAATGTATCATGAACTAACGCACAACGAATACCGTGTACTTTATTTGCTGCAATTGACATACCAATGCCTGTTCCACAAACTAAAATACCACGGTCTACTTCACCGTTTGCAACCATTTCTGCTGCTGGAAATGCAAAATCAGGGTAATCAACAGATCCTGCTTCACACTCGCACCCTAAATCAATGTATTCAATATTTAATTCTTCTAATAAATTTACGATTTCTTTGCGGATATTCATGCCACCGTGATCAGATGCTACTACTACTTTCATTTTTACCCCTCCAAAATTTTAATACAACTTTTATCAATGGATTGTTTTACACCACTGATATATGGTTACACAACCTAAAACTTGCTCATTTAAACAAGTCTATCTCCAATATCGTATTATACACGAAACATTAGCTTTCTGAATGTTTTCCCAATAAAGTTTGTACAAGTTTTTCCATCTCTGCTAATGTCGTTTGATAAATGGAGAGCGAACCTCCAAATGGATCTGAAATATCCTTACTTATACCCTCTGTAAATTCATATAATGTATGCAACTTCTCTTCCACCTTTGGATGATACCTCAGCACAAGCTGTTTATGATTTCCTGTCATCGTCAATACAATATCAGCCCATTCAAGTAATGCTTCTGTTACTTGCTTTGAAGCATGCGTTATTGAAATTCCCTTTGTCGCTAACGCTTCCTTCGCATACAAAGATGCATCGCTTCCAGGATTGGCAAAAACGCCAGCAGACTGCACTTCAAATTTCCCTTCTCCATAGTGACGGAGTAACGCCTCTGCCATCGGGCTCCGGCATGTATTTCCAGTGCAAACAAATAACACTCGCTTCATCCAAATCCACTCCTTATGCCAAATGTCCTATATTTATCATAACGTACATTACAATGGAACAAAAGAAATGTGAATATATAAAAGGCGTATTTCCCTTTTATTTTTTCTAAGAGAAATACGCCTTATCCACATATATGTGAAACCCTAGTTTCAAGTGCCCTCAATATAGTATCACACTTAACTGAAACATCTCACAAAAAAACAATTATTATATATACATCAATTAAAAAACCGACATAAACTCCCTCTTTTTAGGTGGGAGAGAGCATCTGACCATGCATAGAAGCGGTCAGGGCATTTTTCTGCCACATGCGAAGTAAAAACAGAACGAGCAAACGAGTGGAGGTTACTTTTTATTCTGCATAGCAGGAAGTTAGATGTCGAAAAATTAAAATGGATTTATATAAATAACATAAGGAATCCATTTCATATAAACATAGATTCCTTACAAAAAATCATTATTTCATTGTAACTTTCATTACTTCTGTTGCACCTTTTGTAGCTGATACACCTATGGTTGTATCGATAGATTCCGCTGCATCTGTATTCGTAATAACGATTGGTGTGATTGTGCTCTTTGCTTTTTCACGAATTAATTCTAAATCGAAAGAAATTAATTTATCGCCCTTCTTAACAGCTTGTCCTTCAGCTACATGAGCTTCAAAACCTTCACCTTCCATTTTTACAGTTTCTAATCCAACGTGGATTAAGATTTCTGTACCGTTTTTCGCTTTAATTCCAACAGCATGTTTTGTGTGGAATAATTGTACGATTTCGCCATCTACTGGAGATACGACAACACCTTCAGTTGGAACGATTGCAACACCGTCACCCATCATACGACCAGCGAATACTGGATCTGGTACTTCTTCAATATTTTTCACTTCTCCAGTTAATGGAGCTACGATTGCTTCTGCATTTGTTTTTGAACCAAAACCGAATAATTTTTTAAACATAGGATAGTCCTCCTTATAATTGGCTTGAAAACGTATATTTCAATCTATAGTAAAGATTGAGATATACGTAAGACTTCATACTTCAAATACTATACTGTAAAAACGCTTTCGAAATAAATCGCATCATTACCAATAGAATCTTATTGTATCGCTTTGCAAAATTCCAGTCAATTCAGATTATCTGAATAACAATTAACTCCTTATCTTATATCTTCTCTGTTTTCTCCCTACTTTTCTAGATATCTTGACAGTATATTTGTTTTTTATAAATGATTTGTAAAATTTCTTCCTGTCTCGATCGAAAGCAACTTGACTAAAGTAAGTAACTGATTTATTATAACTTACATAAGATAAGTAAATAACTTTTTGGAGGTTTTATAAATGATGGATATCGGTCTTCTTATTATTCGTCTTATTATCGGAATTACAATCATGGGTCATGGTACTCAAAAATTATTTGGTTGGTTTGGTGGCTACGGCTTGAAAGGAACAGGTGGCTGGATGGAATCACTCGGCTTACGTCCTGGCGTATTTATGGCATTTATGGCTGGAGCGACTGAACTATTAGGTGGTTTCTTATTCGCAGCAGGTATCTTCACTTGGGTTGGTGCATTATTTATCATTGGTACAATGCTAGTTGCAATCTTTACAGTTCACGGTAAAAACGGCTACTGGGTAACACAAAACGGGTTTGAATATAACATGATCTTAATTGCTATTGCAGTTGGTGTTGCATTAACTGGACCTGGTGCTTACGTTTTACTTTAATCAACTATCTCAGTTTCAAAATATTTATAAATCCTAAAAGAGCAGCCCCCATTCTATACAAGATAGGGATCTGCTCTTTTTCTTTTTAAACCATTTACAAAAAGCGTCAAAAAAATATTTTTTTAGCAGGAATTTCCCTTCATTATCTTGTAAACAAACAAAGAAGTATTCATATGAAGGAAGGGAGATTACAAATATGCTTTCGATTAATCCAAATGAACAAACAGAAAAAGATAATTATAAACTATTAACAGGGAGTATTATTCCGCGACCAGTGGCATTTGTGACTTCTATGACAAAAGATGGTGTTTTAAACGGGGCTCCATATAGCTACTTTAATATTGTTGCTGCTAATCCACCGCTCATCTCTATTTCTGTACAACGAAAAGAAGGTGTGCGAAAAGATACTTCACGAAATGCAATTGAAAAAGGGGAATTTGTTGTACATATCTCTGATGAATCCTATGTGGAGGCTATTAACGAAACAGCTGCAAATCTCCCTCCAAATCAAAGTGAAATTGAATTAGCAAAACTAACTCCTATCGACAGTGATGTTATTTCAGTTCCAGGTGTAAAAGAAGCAAACATTCGAATGGAATGTGTATTAGAGCGTGCCATTCCGCTCGGTGGAACAGAAGACTCTCCAGCATGCGACCTATTAATCGGCCGCGTTGTCCGTTTCCACATTGCAGAACATCTATACGAAAATGGACGCATTCATGCAGAGGAACTAAAACCAGTAAGCCGACTAGCAGGGCACAACTACGCAAAACTAGGAGAACAATTTGAACTTGTAAGGCCAATTTAAAAGTAGAGACGGCTTGCTTAGAATCGCAGGACATTGGAGCTCCCGACAGAGAAGCGCTTGCGGCTTGAACCGAATACACCTCAAATCTCATATGAAAAATCCCCCGCCATTATAGGCGGGGGATTCATATAAGAAGACAAAAAAGAATCAGAATTGGCCATCGACCTCTCTAGCTATCATTGGTTATCGATAACAGATATACTTTTCAACTTCACAGTTTCTGCTCCTTTATTACACACGATTTTTTTATTTAATTATACTTTCTCACGCTTCTCTTCGAACGTAGGTACATTCTCTTTCTTTGGCTTTCCAAGCCTTACAACGAAGAAATATAAAGAAAGTAATGTAATTAGAAAAACGATTAAGAAGGGATACGGCGAAGAAAACATACGTGCTGTTTCTGTTTTACCCACAATAAATTTTAAAGAATCTATATCTAAGAACTCAGCAAACATCTGCACACCGAGCATACTAAACCAGAATACGAAAAAGCTAATAATGATACCAAAAATTTGTTTTATTCTTGTCATTCATATCATCCTTTCTATGTATATGGGTTATTTTATTATAACGAATATGAATAGAAACAATATGTCATACAGAAAGGAACTTATCTTACCATTCACGAATTAAGTTAATCCAACCGAGCACTGCAATTTGTAAAATAACACTCCAAATGATTAATCTACGCAGCCACCTTGGAAAAAAAGTTAACAGTTTAATATACCATTCCAACAATTTCTTCATACCCCTCACCTTTTCCCATTTTCTTACACCATAACAGGGTTATACCGGAAAAAGAAGGATTAATCCAAAACCGACAAGAATGATACCGCCAAGTATTTCACCGTATGTACCGAGCATACGCTTTGCATGTCTCCCAATTAACAAACCAATCCATGCTAATATCATGCTAATGAATCCAAAGAGCAATATTGTTATAATCATTTGCGCTCCATAAATCCCAAGACTTAATCCAACCGAAAAGCTGTCGATACTCACGCTAAATGCGAATACAAACAAACTAATCCCAGCAGGAGTAGACCTTGTATCTTCACTTTCTAAAATAGAAGAGTAAACAATATAAAAACCTAATCCAACTAATAAAATAGCCCCGGCAATCGTAGCAACTTGGCCAAATTTTTCCGATAAAAAGCGTCCAAGAACCATACCGAGAAATGGCATAAAAATATGAAACGCCCCTATTATCACACCGATATAAATAATTTGCCGCATTCTTAATGCTACCATACCCATGCCGAGGCTTACAGAAAATGCATCCATCCCTAAAGCGAATGCCATAATAATTAAAGGTACTAGTTGTTCAACCGTCATCCTTGTCCCTCCTCGGACGTGCTACTTCAAAATATGCTCATCCGAGGAGAAATAGAATCTATGAAAGTATTCTATTTATTAGAAAGACGAGTTACATACTCACCTACTCTTCAGTAATAATGTGATGTCCTGCCGCTTTCGTTAAGCGATTCATAATCGCATTCCCAATTCCTTCATTCGGAAATGATTCACTAAAAATAACATCTACTTTGCTTGCATCAAATGTTCTAAGTACATCATATAATTTAGTCGCAATGCTTGCCAAATCACTTCTTACCCCACAAGATAATACAACATCCGCTTTATACACATGTTGATATTCCTCTGTCGTTAGTATACCGACTGTATATCCTTGTTCTTTCTTCTTATCCACAAGTTGTTGAATGAAATCACGAGACCCTTCGACAATACTAAGAGGTGCTTTCGGCGCATAATGCGTATATTTCATTCCTGGCGCTTTCGGTTTTTCTGTTTCATCCTTTAATGCAGGATCTAAAGAAACTGTTCCGATTACTTCTTCTAACTGCTCCTTCGTAATCCCTCCCGGACGCAAAATCGTTGGCACTTCACTCGTACAATCAATGACTGTTGATTCAACACCAACGCCTGTTGCACCGCCATCAACGATACCAGCAATTTTTCCATTTAGATCTTCATATACGTGAGAAGCAAGCGTCGGACTTGGTCGTCCAGAACGATTAGCGCTCGGTGCTGCCACAGGAACATTTGCTGCTTCGATAAGGGCCAGTGCCACTTCATGATCAGGCATTCGAACCCCAACTGTATCTAGTCCTGCTGTAACCTTCTCTGAAATCCCGTCTTTTTTAGGTAAAATAATTGTTAATGGCCCTGGCCAAAAGTGCTTCATTAATACTTCCGCAACTGGTGGAATTTCTCTTACAATCCCACTTAATTGTGATTTTGCACCGATGTGGACAATCAATGGATTATCACTTGGTCTTCCCTTTGCTTCAAAAATTTTCACAATCGCTTCATCGTTCATGGCGTTTGCCCCTAGCCCATACACCGTTTCTGTAGGAAAGGCGACTGCTTCATTTTCCCTTAATAATCTTGCTGCTTCTTGTAATTGTGGATAATCTTTTTTTGTTTCCACAACATTATCCACAACCCACATATTTGTATGCATTTTTTTCCACGTCCTTTTCTTCCATGAAATACTTGTCTATTTGTAGTTTACTATGAGATTTATCCAAAAGACAAACAAGGTTTATCCACAAAATGTGGATAAACCTGATTAATCAGTGGATAACTATGTGAATAGCTGACAATTTAGTATTATTACATTCTGCTGTTTTATATTTTCACAAAAATGTTCTAGCTGTTTAATATCATCTGGAACTTTATCCTTTTCCACAGTTGTAAAGTCAAAAAACTGAAAGATTGTCACGGATTGTGGATGATTTGTGAGTAAATATAATTGCTGCATACTTTTTTCTTTCATATACTGCAAAAACATTTCAAAAAAATATAAGAAGGTCTTATTATCCACAGCAAGTGTGAACAAGCAAGAGCGAACAAGTGCATTCATTCCTTTTTGTTCATAACCAATGACAGCCTGTATTTCTCCCTCATCTTCCAATATCATAAATTGCTCATACAACTCATTTATTTTATCATCTTTTTTGTTAGCTTGTCCGAAAAAAGAATGTAATCTTTCAATATCAGCGTTTGTAGCAAAGTAAGTCTTTTTCACAATAAATCCCTCCTCATTTCTATATATGAGAAGGGATGTACAAGTAGTACTTATTTAGAAAATAAAGAAGAAAATGCTTCTACAATAAACAGTTTTACTTCCGGCTCTTTTTCTTGCTCTTCTGTTTCCACCGTTTGTTTTTGTTTCTGCTTCACAGGTTGTTCTGCTTTTTCCACAGCTTCTTTTTCTTCTAGTTTTTCACTTCTCTCTTGGGCAATCTTTTCATTTTTCACTTCCACGGCGGTTTGCACTTTTGTAGCAATTTCTTTTTCTGTTTCTTGCTTTGGAACAACTTCCTTATTTTGTTTTCTTACTTCTTGCTGTGATGTATTTTTTGTATTTGTTTTTTTCGATACTTCTTCTTTTTCTTGTTGTGGTACTACTTGTTCTTCTTCAACGGATTCTGCTTTTACAACATGCTCTTCTTTCTTTACAGCTGTTCCACTAGAGAAATCTAGAAAGCACATTGGCGGAAACAATACACACCACCAATTTGCTCCTTCACCTTTACCAATTGTAATCAGCACCGCTTCGTATTCTCCTGCCGGATAAATGAAATTCCCGTATACTTTTGTAGGAAATTTTATATGTTTTCCAAATGTAACTTGAAATGATTCTTTACTTCCTTCTCGTTTTAACGTACTCGCAACTGTTTTTTCAATTTCTGGGATGTGACTCTGGATGACTTGGCGTGCTTCTTCAAACGATTTTAAATTGGCTACCCAACTATCAATTTGCATTTTTACTTCATCGCGCACCTTACGTTTTAGCGCTTGATCTTCATTTGAATCGCTATTCGCTAAAATGCGTAATCGAACCGCTTCCTTTGGAATAACAGCAGGTCCCTTTGCATCGGCTTTCATATATCCAAACTGCACAAGTAACTGTGCACCAATTAATAATAAAAGAAAATATGCAATCACTTGTTTTTTCATCCTCTGCACCGTCCCTTCTGTAAACAGTGTAGACACACTTACTTCTTTCTAAACTATTAAATTCTAAATCTATAGAAAAACTTTCAAGTACATAAATTGAAAAACTGATATAAAACCTTTTTTTGGTGGAAGAGAGCGTCCGGCCATGCATAGATGCGGTCAGGGCCTTTTTTGGCCCCATTCCATGTGAAAATACAGGGAGAAAATGAGTGGAGGTATTCTTTTACTTTCATAGTCGCGACTTGTATGTTAGTTAATATTTATTTATACATACAAATTGAAAAAACGATATAAAACCTTTCTTTTTTGATTGGAAGAGAGCGTCCAGCCATGCATATATGCGGTCAGTTCCTTTTCCTGCTCCATGCCAAGTTAAAACAAAGAGAGAAAACGAGTACAGGTCACCTTTTGTGCTTCGTGGCAGCGACTTATGTGTTGAAAAGTCAAAATGGATTTATATAGAAAAATGGAGTAAGGTTCTACCTTACTCCATTTCCGCAAATACCATACGATCTTTTCCGTTAATATCAAAAACAACTTCTACACAAGCTTGTGGAAAGGCCTGCTCCAATAACCCTTTTACATCTTCCCCTTGCCCTACACCTACTTCAAAAGCAACAATTGCTTTTTTCTGTAACACCCTCGGTAGCTCCTCCATAAAGCGACGATAAAAATCAAGCCCATCTTCTCCACCAACAAGTGCACGCTTTGGTTCATGCTCTTTCACAACCGAAGAAAGCCCTCTCCAGTCCTCTTCTGGTATATATGGAGGATTTGAAACAACAACATCTAACTTTTGCCCCGTTTCATAAAATGGCGATAATAAATCACCATGATAAAACGTCACATTCGCTCCTAACGCCTTTGCATTTTCTTTCGCAACCTCAATTGATTCCTGTGCAATATCTACTGTATACATATGAAGATCTTTACTTTCTAAAGCAAGTGTAATTGAAATCGCTCCGCTTCCCGTTCCAATGTCAGCTACATGAAGTTCCTGCTTACCAAACTTACGCTGGATTCTATTTAATACACCTACGATAAGCTCTTCTGTTTCTGGCCTTGGTATTAATACCTCTTCATTTACGAAAAATGAACGACCATAAAACATTTCGTATCCAAGCATATATTGAACAGGAATTCCATCAACATGTTTGTGGATAAATTCTGTAAAAGTCTTCTCTTGTTCCTCAGATATCTCTTCACGCATGTTCATCATTAAACCTGTTCGATTCGTTTTTAATACATGACAAAGGACGATTTCTCCCGCATTTTCATCTCGTCCATTTTCTTGTAAAAAAGAAGAAGCCCATTTCAGGGCTTCATAGACACGCATTACTCAGCTGCCTCCATCTTTTGCGCTTGATCTTCCATCACTAAGGCGTTAATGAAATCATCTAACTTACCTTGTAAGATTTGATCTAGCTTTTGAATCGTTAAACCGATTCGATGGTCTGTAACACGGTTTTGCGGGAAGTTATACGTACGGATACGTTCTGAACGGTCTCCTGTACCAACAGCTTGCTTACGGTTTTGATCGTACTCAGCCTGAGCTTCTTGTCGAAACTTATCATAAACACGCGCACGTAATACTTTCATTGCTTTTTCTTTGTTCTTAATTTGTGACTTTTCATCCTGACAAGATACAACTACACCAGTCGGTAAATGCGTTAAACGCACCGCTGACATCGTTGTATTAACACTTTGTCCACCAGGTCCACTAGAAGCAAACGTATCAACACGAACATCTTTTTCATGAATATCAATCTCTACTTCTTCCGCTTCTGGTAATACAGCTACAGTTGCTGTAGAAGTATGGATACGTCCCCCAGACTCTGTTTCCGGAACACGTTGCACACGGTGTGCACCATTTTCAAATTTCAATTTTGCGAAAGCACCTTTACCGTTAATCATAAAGATAATCTCTTTATATCCACCTAATTCTGTATAGCTTGCCTCGATAATTTCAGTTTTCCAACCTTGCACCTCAGCATAACGGCTATACATACGGTATAAATCACCAGCAAATAAAGCAGCCTCATCGCCACCAGCAGCACCACGTACCTCCACGATAACGTTTTTATCATCGTTCGGGTCTTTTGGAACAAGTAAAATTTTCAGACGCTCTGATAATCCCTTCTCTTGCCGCTCTAACTCAGAAACTTCTTCCTTTACCATTTCACGCATGTCAGCATCTAACTTATCTTCTAACATTGCTTTTGCATCTTTTAATTGCTCACGAACATCCTTATACTCACGGTATACCTCTACCGTTTCTTGAATATCAGATTGTTCCTTTGAATATTCACGAAGCTTATTCGAATCACTAATAACCTCTGGATCACTTAATAATTCGTTTAACTTCTCATAACGATTTTCTACAGCTTGCAAACGATCTAACACATCATTCACCTCAACATCCTAGTATCTAATATTATTAGTATATGGTACAAAATCAAAAAAACGCAAATTATTATTTTAAAAGCGCAGGCGGCTCGCTCAGAATGGGAGGAAGAAGCGAAGCCACCGACCATTCTTGCCGCCGGAGCTAGATATATTTAAAAGCGGAAGCAGCTCGTTCAGCTCTGACCAGCTAAGGTTCTTCCGCACACAAGGTGTTCTTTTCCTTTTGTGTGGAAGGTTCTTAGATGCGAAGAGCTTGCTGCTGGAGCTGGATACCTTTAAAAGCGGAGCCGACTCGTACCACTCTTCATCTATTTTCGAAAAAAACCCGCTCTATGAAGCGAGTTTCACTTATCTTTGTTTTAGAGGTACTGCATGGCAATGACGACAGCGCGGCTCATACGACTCTGAAGCGCCAACTAAAATAATTGGATCATCAAATACAGCTGGTTCCCCATCGATTAAACGTTGTGTACGGCTTGCTGGAGACCCACATATAGAACAAACTGCTTGCAGCTTTGTTACATGTTCAGCAATCGCCATCAGCTGAGGAACTTGTCCAAATGGTAGACCACGGAAATCTTGGTCTAAACCGGCTACGATGACACGATAGCCACGATTTGCCAATATTTGCACCACTTCCACAATGTCCCCATCAAAAAATTGCACCTCATCGATTGCAATAACATCCATTTCTTCTGTTATATGTTTAAATATATCTTTTGAAGCTGAAACAGGAACTGCTTTCACCTTCAACCCATTATGTGATACAACATCTTCTTCACTATAACGGTTATCAATACATGGTTTAAATACAATCGCATGTTGCTTTGCAAATTGTGTACGGCGTACACGGCGGATGAGCTCTTCTGACTTTCCAGAAAACATACTCCCGCAAATCACTTCAATCCAACCGTTTTGATTTATTAAGTACATTGAGCTCTCCTTTCATCTACTTTTCTTATCCAAAGTAGGGTAAAGGTTAATATTTTCGCAAAAAAAACAGACAAGCGAATACATACACTTGCCTGTTTTATGTTTTTTATTACTTAAGACCGTATTTCTTATTGAAGCGGTCAACACGTCCGTCTGCAGTAGCAAACTTCTGACGTCCAGTGTAGAATGGGTGAGAATCAGAACTGATCTCAACTTTTAGTAATGGATAAGTGTTTCCATCTTCCCACTCAACCGTTTCGCTAGAACCTTTAGTAGATCCGCTTAAGAATTTGAAGCCTGTGTTTGTGTCCATAAATACAACTTTCTTGTAATCTGGATGGATTCCTGCTTTCATTCTTTTCATCTCCTTCCGCCCTGAATCATTTTCGAAACAGAGTTTTTCATCTTTAGCTGCAATCACAACTATATTGATGAAACACATATGATGAAATTATAACAAGGCTCACTTCATTTTGCAACTACCTGTTTTTGTCTTTTTATAAATAAAAAGCGAAGGCGGCTCGTTTAGAATCACAGGACATTGAAGCTCACAACAGAGAAGCGCTTTTTTCTTCAAATGAGGGAGAAAAATGGCTGGATATAAAGTGAAAAGTGGAGACAGCTCGCTTCGCTCTAACCGGCGAAGGTTCTCTTACAAAAAGCATAAAAAAACTCGCTTAATATAATAAGCGAGTCCTCATCATTTCCCTTTACTTCGTTGTTACATATCTTTTGGAATCTGCAACAATGTTTTGTAAAAATTCTTCATTTGTTTTCGTTTGACGTAGCTTACGTAAGGAATTTTCAACAAAGTCTGGTGTATCGCGCATTGTTTTACGAATGCCCCATAGCTTGTCTAAATGTTCCTTCGGAATTAATAGATCTTCTTTACGCGTACCAGAACGGCGAAGATCAATCGCTGGGAAGATACGACGCTCAGCTAACGAGCGATCTAAATGAAGTTCCATATTACCTGTTCCTTTAAACTCTTCGTAAATCACATCATCCATACGAGACCCTGTATCAACAAGTGCTGTTGCTAAAATTGTTAAGCTACCGCCTTCTTCGATATTACGAGCAGCCCCGAAAAATCGTTTTGGTCTATGGAAAGCAGCTGGGTCAATACCACCCGATAATGTACGTCCACTTGGTGGAATAACAAGGTTGTAAGCACGCGCTAAACGGGTAATACTATCCATTAAAATAATAACGTCTTTTTTATGTTCTACAAGACGCATCGCACGTTCTAATACAAGCTCAGCCACTTTAATATGGTTCTCTGGCACTTCATCGAATGTAGAACTTACCACGTCACCTTTAACAGAACGTTCAATATCCGTTACTTCCTCTGGACGTTCATCGATTAAAAGTACAATTAATTCCGCTTCTGGATGATTCGTTGTGACACTGTGAGCAATTTCTTTTAACAAGATTGTTTTACCAGCCTTTGGAGGCGCAACAATTAAACCACGTTGTCCAAATCCAACTGGTGCCATTAAATCCATGATGCGTGTTGATAATTTCTTCGGCTCCGTCTCCAATTTCATTTGACGATCTGGATATAACGGTGTTAATGCAGGAAAATGCACACGCTCTTTTGCTGATTCTGGATCATCACCATTTACCGCTTCAACCTGCAGCAATCCAAAATAGCGTTCGTTTTCTTTCGGTGGTCGTACTTTACCAGAAACTTTATCTCCATTACGCAAATCGAAGCGACGAATTTGCGAAGCCGAAATATAAATATCTTCTGAGCTTGGAGAATAATTGATTGGACGTAGGAATCCAAATCCTTCTGATTGGATAATCTCCAGTACACCTTCCATGAAAAAGAAACCTTCTTTTTCTGCTCGAGCTTTTAATATAGCAAAAATTAACTCTTTCTTTGTTAATTTGCTGTAATACGAAATCTTGAACTCTTTTGCAAGCTCATATAACTCTTTTAATTTCATGTTTTCTAATGCTGCAATTGACAAATTCATTTAGACACCACACTTTAATATTATTCTCTTTTCACATGGGTAAAGGGGAAAAAATACGGAAGGCAAATACATGGTAATGAAAGGCAATAAGTTCAAGTAGGGTAATATTCACTATTGTAACCTTTTTGTCTAGTTTTAATCAATACGTTGTAACACAAATACAAGAAGCGCAGACAAGAAATTTTGTCTCCGCTTTTTATATTGCTTCTGTTTTTTCTATTTATCTCATTTTGCAGAAGGCTGTGCGAGCCATTTCCGCTTTTATTTAATCCAGATCCGGCGGCTAGAAGGATCGGTCATTTCACCCCTTCCTGCGAGGCAAAAAGCACCTCTTCGTCAGGAGTTCCAATGCCCTTCCCTTCTAAACGAGCCGCCTCCGCTTTTTACTTAATAACCAAATTAGGTTTTTTATTTAAGCTATGGCGTCCATCAACGAAGCGAACTGTTCCAGATTTTGCACGCATAACAAGGGATTCTGTTGTACCAACGCTGCCTTTAAATTGAACACCGCGTAGTAATTCACCATCTGTGACACCTGTTGCTGCAAAGATTGCATCATCACCTTTCACTAGGTCTTCCATGCGAAGGATACGATTTATATCTTCAATACCCATTTTTTTGCAACGTGCTAACTCTGCTTCATTTTGTGGAAGAAGTTTCCCGTGAATTTCTCCGCCTAAACATTTTAATGCAACAGCTGCAAGAACCCCTTCAGGTGCGCCACCAGAACCAAATAAAATATCAACACCTGTACGATCAAATGCTGTATTAATTGCCCCAGCTACGTCTCCATCATTGATTAACTTGATACGAGCACCCGCTTTGCGAATTTCTTCAATAATCGCTTGATGACGTGGTCGATTTAAAACTGTTGCCACAACATCTTCAATATCTTTATTTTTTGCCTTTGCCACGGCACGTAAGTTATCAATAATAGGTGCATCAATGTCGACCGCACCAACCGCTTCTGGGCCAACCGCGATTTTATCCATGTACATGTCAGGAGCATGTAACAAATTGCCGTGATCCGCGATTGCAATAACAGCAAGTGCATTCCAGCCTCCAGCTGCTACAATGTTTGTACCTTCTAATGGATCAACTGCAACATCGACACGCGGGCCATATCCTGTACCTAATTTTTCTCCAATGTATAGCATTGGCGCTTCATCCATTTCTCCCTCACCAATGACAACTGTACCTTTCATCGGAACTGTATCAAATACATCACGCATTGCTGATGTTGCTGCACCGTCTGCCTCATCTTTTTTCCCGCGTCCCATCCAGCGCGCTGATGATAATGCTGCAGCCTCTGTTACACGTACTAACTCCATAGATAAACTTCTTTCCACAATAATCCCTCTCCTTTAAGTCTGAATATTTATGCCGTATTTTGTGAACTGTTTCTTTCTATATAAAGTGCAGCTTCCGTCAGTAGTGATTCTTCGTTCCCCATTAACGGAAGCACCACCACTTCATTTGTATTTTTTACTAGCTAGTAAAAAATACACTATTATGCATTTTTCATTTCTTCAATCTCTTGCTGCGTCATTTGTTCCCGCCAAATATTTGCACCAAGCCCCTTAAGCTTGTCTACTATATTTTCATAGCCTCGGTCAATATGTTCGAGACCTGTCACTTCTGTAATTCCATCAGCCATTAATCCTGCGATTACAAGCGCAGCTCCTGCTCGCAAGTCGCTAGCTTTCACCTTTGCTCCTTGTAACAATACCGGGCCCGTCACAATGGCAGAACGGCCTTCTACTTTAATTTGTGCATTCATTCGGCGCAATTCATCAATATGTTTAAAACGAGCACCGTAAATTGTATCCGTTACAACTCCAGTTCCATGTGCCTTTGTTAAAAGCGTTGTAAAAGGTTGCTGCAAATCCGTCGGAAAACCTGGATATACAAGTGTTTTTATGTCAACCGTCCTTAACCTACGATTGCCATTCACCGTAATTTGATCATCATTCGTTTCAACTTGCACACCAGCTTCTCTTAGTTTTGCAGTAATTGACTCTAGATGTTGCGGAATGACATTATCAACCATTACCTCTCCGCCAGATGCGGCTCCTAAAATCATATACGTACCCGCTTCAATACGGTCTGGAATAATAGAATGGTGACAGCCGTGCAAGGAATCTACACCCTCGATACGAATCACATCTGTACCAGCACCTTTAATTCTCGCACCCATACTTGTTAACAATGTAGCTACATCAATAATCTCCGGCTCTTTTGCCGCATTTTCAATCACAGTTCTGCCTTTTGCCCGTACAGCTGCCAGCATAATGTTAATCGTAGCTCCCACACTCACAACATCCAAATAAATGCGCGCCCCTCTTAGTTCATCTGCTCTTAAATAAATGGCACCTTGCTCATTTGTAACATGTGCACCTAGCGCTTCAAACCCTTTAATATGCTGATCGATTGGTCTTGGTCCTAAATGACATCCACCAGGAAGCCCAATTACAGCTTTTTTGAAACGACCAAGCATCGCGCCCATCAAGTAATAAGAAGCACGCAATTTTTTTACTTTTCCATTTGGTAAAGGCATCGCAACCATTTGGGAAGGATCAACCGTCATCTCTTCCTCCTGACCATACGTTACAACTCCTCCAATTTCCTCTAATAGGTCTCCTAACATCTTCACATCTGAAATATTAGGTACACCACCGATGGTTACTGGAGTATCAGCCAAAATTGTCGCTGGAATTAGAGCAACAGCACTGTTTTTTGCACCGCTCACGCGAATCGATCCGTTTAAAGGTCTTCCACCTTCAATCAACAATTTTTCCATGTTGAGCTCCCTTCTTATGAATGTATTTCCTTTCGGCTTTTCTTTTTAATAAAGAAAAACGAAAATCTTTCCTTAAGAATCTCATTCGTTCAGCAAACTAGCAACATAAAGCTTCCATTCGTTTTTATTTCTTCCCCGCCCTAAACTTAACAAGCAGTAAGACCTCACCTGAAAATGGTTATGCCTTAAAGAAATAGATGAAGACTAACTGCCTATCAAGCTTTGTTCATCGATTGCCTTAGATACATTATCACATTTATTAATAGGACTATGCACATTATGTTCCACTTTATATTTATAAAAGAAGTAAAAAAATCTCTATCATATATAGGTAATATGAAGAAATGTATAAATTTAATTAATCTTAAGACTTGTTCACGCTTTCATTATACAACGAAAGGAAACCGTCTAAAAGACTAGACGGTTTCCAAAACGGAATTTTATTCTTACGCTTTACCGTTAGAACCGAATTCACGAATTTTACCAATAACAGTTGCTTTGATAGCTTCGCGGCCAGGTCCGATAAATTTACGAGGATCGTAAACTTCTTGGTCTTTATTTAATACTTCACGAACAGCTTTTGTAAACTCGATTTGGTTCTCAGTGTTTACGTTGATTTTTGAAGTACCTAAAGAAATAGCTTTTGTGATGTCAGCAGTTGGGATACCAGTACCACCGTGAAGTACTAAAGGTACACCAGTGAAGTCACGAACTTGTTCCATTTCTTTAAATCCTAAGTTAGGCTCACCTTTGTAAGGACCGTGTACAGAACCTAAAGCTGGAGCTAGGCAATCGATACCTGTTGCTTCAACAAGGTGTTTACACTCTTCAGGATCAGCGTAGATAACGCCCTCAGCGATTACGTCATCTTCTTGTCCGCCAACTGTTCCAAGCTCAGCTTCTACAGATACATTACGAGCGTGTGCATATTCTACTACTTTTTTAGTAGTTTCTACGTTTTCTTCGAATGGGTGGTGAGAAGCGTCGATCATTACAGATGTAAAGCCTGCATCGATTGCTTCTTTACATTTTTCAAAGCTTGAACCATGGTCAAGGTGAATCGCTACAGGAACAGTGATGTTCATTTCTTCGATTAAAGCTTTAACCATAGCTACAACTGTTTTGAAACCAGTCATATGACGAGCTGCACCCTCAGATACACCTAAGATTACAGGAGATTTTTCTTCTTCCGCAGCAGCTAAGATAGCTTGAGTCCACTCTAAGTTGTTCATGTTGAATTGACCAACTGCGTATTTTCCTTCTAGTGCTTTGTTTAGCATTTCTTTCATGGAAACTAAAGGCATGATGAATCCTCCTAAAAACGTTTTTTGTATCCGATAAGTTCTTATCGCTGGTAGTATGACCAGAATAAGGAAAAATATGTATATCAACATACCGGACTTTTTTCTACACTCAATAGGATAACAACTTGTACTCAAAAACTCAACTGTATTCACCTGCTCATCAGTCCATGTAAACGCTTTTTTTCATATTTTTTATAAAAAATTCATTTTTATGCCTCTACAGTGATTTCACTTCTCACTGCCTGGCGAATTTCATCAATATCAAACGGCTTAGCAAAGTGCATTAAAGCCCCTAAATCTTTTGCTTCTTGGATCATATCAAGTTCTCCATAAGCAGTCATTAAAATAACTTTAATATCTTCGTTAATTTCTTTTACATGTTTTAAAATCTCTATACCATCCATACCTGGAATTTTCATATCTAAAATAACTAAATCTGGATTATCTTTTTTCACGATATCTAAAGCTTGAAATCCATTTGCAGCTTGGAACGTTTGATAACCTTCTTTTTGGAACACTTCATGCAATAACACACGAATGCCATATTGATCATCAACGATTAAAATTTTCCCTTCCATAATCCCCCAACCTTTCTATTGTAAGTACAAGATTAAAAGCTTCTTATATCTTATCCGATTTACTTTCGATATTCTTTACCAAATTCCTTCCTATTATTTCTTATTTTACCGTTTCCTATTTTGATATGCTACCCCTATTACTTCGCCTTTCTACAAAAATAGGCTATAATGAAAGCCGCCTAACACAATCGAAAGGAGCAGTACAATGTTAAAAATTTTTTCTACTCAGCTAAGTGGCTATTTCACAAGAATTTCTCAAAAAGAAGAGATGAATATAGAAGATAGTGCCCGTCTACTTGCTCAAGCATTAGTTGGTGATGGCATCATTTATTTACACGGTACAAACGAAATGGAAGGCGTTGTCTCTGAAGCCTTATGCGGCGCAGAGCCAATGAAACAAGCAAAACGCTTGATAGATAATGGAAAACAAACAGAAGTTACCTCCGCAGACCGCGTACTTCTCATCAGTCGATTTTCAACAGATGGAGAAATTGTTTCAATCGCAAAGAAATTGCAAGAAGAAGGCCAATCTATTGTTGGGATTTCAGCCGTTCAAGAAGGCTCTGAATCCCTAGAACAATATACAGATGTACATATTGATACAAGGCTATTAAAAGGCTTAATTCCAGACGATGAAGGCAACCGTTATGGATTCCCAAGTTTAATCTTATCTTTATTGGCTTATCACGGCTTAAAATTTACAATTGACGAAATGATTAATGAATATGAATAAAACAAAAAAGGCGCCGTTCAGGACGCCTTTTCTTTTTTTACTTACCTTCTTTATTCGTAATAGAAGCTTTTACGAAATCATGGAACAATGGTTGTGGACGGTTTGGACGAGATACAAGTTCTGGGTGGAACTGTGCTGCCACGAACCAAGGATGATCTTGTAATTCAATGATTTCTACTAAGCGACCATCTGGGCTTGTACCAGAGAAGATGAATCCAGCGTTTTCCATATCTTGACGGAATTGATTATTGAACTCATAGCGATGACGATGACGTTCATAAACAACTGGCTCATTGTACGCATTGTAAGCATTTGTTTCTAGAGCAAGCTTACATGGGTATAGACCAAGACGAAGTGTACCACCTAGATCTTCTACATCTTTTTGTTCTGGTAATAAATCGATAATTGCATATGGCGTGTCAGGATTGATTTCAGAAGAGTTAGCTCCTTCTAGTCCTAATACGTTACGTGCAAATTCGATTGATGCAAGTTGCATACCTAAGCAAATTCCTAAGAATGGGACTTTGTTTTCACGTGCATATTGAATTGCAACGATTTTTCCTTCTACACCACGATCGCCGAAGCCACCTGGCACAAGGATACCGTCTGTGTCGCCAACTAATTCTTTTACGTTTTCTGCTGTTACATGCTCAGCGTTTACCCATTTCACTTCTACATCTGTATCAAATGAATAACCTGCATGACGAAGTGCTTCTACAACAGAAATATATGCATCTTGAAGCTCTACATATTTACCAACAAGAGCGATTTTTGTTTTCTTAGAAAGATTACGTACTTTTTCTACTAAAGCAGTCCACTCTGTCATATCTGCAGCTGGGTTGTCTAGTTTTAAGTGATCGCAAACGATTTGGTCCATGTTTTGCTCTTGAAGAGATAATGGAACTGCATATAATGTATCTGCATCGCGCGCTTCGATAACTGCTTTTTGATCGATGTCACAGAATAAAGCAAGCTTGTCTTTCATATCTTGAGAAACAGGCATTTCTGTACGAACAACGATAATGTTTGGTTGAATACCTAAGCTACGAAGTTCTTTAACGCTATGTTGCGTTGGTTTTGTTTTCATTTCACCCGCTGCTTTTAAGTACGGGATTAATGTACAGTGGATGTACATTACGTTGTCACGGCCAATATCACTCTTAATTTGGCGAATTGCTTCTAGGAATGGTAGAGACTCAATATCCCCAACTGTTCCTCCGATTTCTGTAATAACAACGTCTGCATTTGTTTCGCGACCAGAACGATATACACGTTCTTTAATTTCATTTGTAATATGAGGAATAACCTGAACTGTTCCTCCTAAATATTCACCACGACGCTCTTTTTGAAGAACTGAAGAGTAAATTTTACCTGTTGTTACGTTGCTGTATTTGTTTAAGTTAATATCAATGAAACGCTCATAATGACCAAGGTCTAAGTCTGTTTCTGCGCCATCA
This sequence comes from Bacillus sp. NPDC094106, assembly GCF_044764345.1. Classification (NCBI taxonomy): domain Bacteria; kingdom Bacillati; phylum Bacillota; class Bacilli; order Caryophanales; family Bacillaceae; genus Bacillus; species Bacillus sp. NPDC094106. Next base: position 80,426 of record NZ_JBIWHY010000007.1, read on the forward strand.
TCTGTTACGAATACCTCACCGTGTTGATATGGGCTCATTGTCCCTGGGTCTACGTTAATGTATGGGTCAAACTTTTGAATTGTTACGTTTAAACCACGATTTTTTAAAAGTCTCCCAAGAGATGCTGCTGTAATCCCTTTTCCTAAAGACGATACTACACCGCCTGTTACAAAAATATACTTAGTCATGAAAATACTCCCTTCTACTTTGTTGTTATATAATCACCGTTGCAGAGCGCAACGTATGTAGATAACACTATATCTATCTTATTGTTAGACTCTTTTTATTTTCTAAACAAAAAACAAAAAAGAAAATTGCTCCCCTCATTACAAAAAGTAATAAGTAGGGAGCAATTTTCTTTTATATTTACACTTTAAAAGTATTATCGTCCTGTTTTAAAGAGCCCAAAAATGATTCTACATGGACGATAATGAAAAGTCAAGAACTACAGTTGTTCCTCTTCCTCTTCTTCTGTTTCATCATACTCAAGTTCTTCATCGGCGAAGTCTTCATCATCATCTTCGTCATCTAAATCGTCAAGATCATCATCTTCTTCAAGAACCTCGTCCAAATCTTCTGCATCGTCATCATTTTCGTCTTCATCATCGAAGTCGTTTTCATCTTCTTCAATGTAGTCATCAAAGTCATCTTCTTCAACTTTGCGCTTTTTCTTAGGTTTTGGTTGTGGTAGGATTTCTTCATCAATTTGCTCATATGGGTACCAGCTGCGCAAGCCCCAACGATTTTCTCCTAAATTAATGAAACGTCCATCGATATTTAAATCTGTATAAAATTGTGCGATTTTCGCATTAACTTGCTCTTGAGATAGTCCCAGCACTTGAGCGATTTCTTGAACTAAATCCTGGAATGACGTTGCTTGTCTTTTATCCTCTAAAACACTATGTACAACTTCAATCATGGAAAATTCTTGTAGCTCTTCTGGTGAATATTGCTTAAAATCCACTTATGCGGCACTTCCTTTCTTAAAATATAATCCTATATATAACGACCTGTTTAAAAAAATCCATACTATTCATTATAAACAAAACTCCAACAAATATGCTACAAAAAAAACATGAAACTTTCACAAGAGAGTAATAAAAGTTATTACGGATTATAATTTACGAGAGCAACCTTTTCGTAACTAGCTTTTTATTTCGTGCTTCAATCAAGGAAGTACCAATTGAAAGTAAGCCCAGCACCTTCAAATCATTTCACTTTATTTCGGAAGCATATGTGCTCCATGCAATACATACCTTATTTGCATCTCTGTATATTCCTCTAAGGTGTAAAGTTTTTGCAGAGCCCATCGTCTAAATCCCCACATTTGTCCTTGAATAAAAATATTATGAGCAAGTAGCTGAATTTCCTTCTTCGTTAATGTAAACGTCCCATTTTTCGTACACTGCTCTAAAATATTCTCAAACATTCCCACCATTTGAAACTCTTTTTCTAACACGTATGGGAGAGATTCTTTCGGTAAAAACCGAACCTCTTGATACATAATTAATACTTCTTCCTGCAGTTCGTCCATTACTTTAAAATAATTTGTTATCGCTATTTTTAAACTTTCAACGCTTCCTTTTTCTGTGCAGACCACTTCTTCTAATCGTTCTTTTACATGTTCATAAATGCTATCACATACTAAATACAAAACATCATCTTTCGTACGGATATATTCATAAAGTGTACCGATACTAAAACCTGCTGCCTTGGCAATTTCCCTCGTTGTTGTACGAGGAAATCCCTTTTGCTTAAAAAGTTGCACAGCTCCTTTAATCATCTGCTCGCGTCTTAGTGCAACTAATTTCTCATCTTTTACAGATGCATGCACATTATGTTTAACCATCCCCTTCACCTCTCTCTACTATTTGGAAGGAAAAAGCGTAGGAAAATACCTACGCCTTCTCTCTTATTTCGTTAACATACGGGAAATGACAAGCCTTTGTATCTCTTGTGTTCCCTCATAAATTTGCGTAATCTTTGCATCACGCATGAAACGTTCTACTGGATAATCCTTCGTATAACCATAACCGCCAAATACTTGTACCGCCTCAGTCGTTACCTTCATCGCCGTATCCCCAGCGAACACTTTTGACATTGCGGATTCTTTCCCGTATGGAAGCCCTTCTGATTCTAGCCAAGCAGCTTGATAGGTTAGTAGCCGCGCTGCTTCTACATTCGTTGCCATATCTGCTAGTTTAAAACCAATTCCTTGCTGCGCGGCAATCGGCTTCCCAAATTGATGTCGTTCTCTCGCATAATCAACAGAAGCATCTAAAGCCCCTTGCGCAATACCAACAGCTTGCGCCGCAATGCCATTACGTCCACCGTCTAGTGTCTGCATAGCAATTTTAAATCCCTGTCCTTCTTCGCCAAGCAAATTCTCTACAGGAATGCGGCATTCTTCAAACATAATTTCTGTCGTTGGTGAAGAGCGAATTCCAAGTTTACTTTCTTTCTTACCAACCGAAAATCCTGGTGTATCACTTTCTACAATAAATGCACTTGTTCCGCGCTGCTTCGATTCTGGATCAGTCAATGCAAAAACAACATAAATATCAGCGATTCCACCATTTGTAATAAAAATCTTTGAACCATTTAAAATGTAATGATTGCCATCTCGCTTCGCTGTTGTTCTCATTCCACCCGCATCCGAGCCAGAACTCGGCTCTGTTAAACCGTATGCACCAATTTTCTTTCCTTCCGCCATTGGGCGTAAAAACTTTTGTTTTTGTTCCTCTGTCCCAAATTTAAAAATAGGCCATCCAGCAAGTGAAGTATGCGCAGATAGCGTTACACCTGTCGAAGCACAGACACGTGATAACTCTTCCACCGCAATCACATAAGCCAAGTAATCGCTTCCAATTCCGCCGTATTCTTCAGGCCATGGAATCCCTGTTAAACCGAGTCCCGCCATTTGGTCAAATAAAGAACGGTCAAATCGCTCCTCTTCATCACGCTCTGCCGCTGTTGGTGCCACTTCATTCCTTGCAAAATCTCGAACCATTTTTCGTATCATTTCATGTTCTTCTGATAATTTAAAATGCATGTTTCTTTCCTCCCCACTTTCTAACCTTTATCCCGTAATAACAATCAGTAAGACCCTCACCTTAAAATTTAGCAAAAACAAAGAAGTCAGGTAACGGATCAACTGTCCGTAAAAGCCCGATTGATTCAACTAATTAAAGTTTCGCTTTATAAAGCCCTGCTAATCACAAGCCTTTGTATTTCACTCGTTCCTTCATAAATTTCACAAATTTTTGCATCTCGGAAAAATCTCTCAACCGGATAATCTTTTGTATACCCGTATCCACCGAATACTTGCACTGCCTCAATCGCAACCTCAACCGCTGTTTTAGAAGCAAATAACTTCGCAATAGATGCTTCCTTTCCGCACGGAAGCCCTTGTGCTCTAAGCGATGCCGCCCTATATACAAGTAACCTCGCAGCCTCTACACTTGTCGCCATATCCGCTAACTTAAAACCAAGTCCTTGCTGCGCGGCAATTGGCTTCCCAAATTGCTCACGCTCCTTCGCATAATCCACCGCACAAGTTAACGCTGCTTCAGCAATTCCAAGTGCCTGTGCCCCAATGCCAATACGACCAACGTCTAAATTTGCCATCGCTACCTTAAAACCTTGTCCTTCTTCACCAAGTAAATTTTCTGCTGGCACCTTCATATCTTCAAATGTAAGCTGTACAGTACGAGAACCAAGTAACCCCATCTTATGCTCATCTTTTCCAACGATTAAACCTGGTGTATCTTTCTCCACAATAAACGCGGAAATCCCACTTTTCCCTGCATCTGGATTTGTAGAAGCAAACACGATATATGTATCTGCCTCACCTCCATTTGTAATAAAAACCTTTGATCCGTTAATCACATAATGATCGCCCTGTTTTACGGCTCTTGACTTCAAGCTACCTGCATCAGATCCTGCACTCGGCTCCGTTAAAGCGAATGCACCTAAATATTCACCCGTTGCTAGTTTAGAAACATATTTCTGCTTTTGTTCCTCTGTTCCAAAATATAAAATTGGATTTGTTCCAACCGATGTATGTACCGCCAAAATAACACCAATTGTTGCACTCACCTTCGATAGCTCTTCAATAGCTAATATATAAGAAATAAAATCCATTTCCGCACCACCATATTTTGCTGGTGCTGGAATCCCCATTAATCCAAGCTCACCCATTTTCGTTAAAATCTCTCTAGGAAACACCCCTTGTTCCATATTTGGAACAAAGGGAACGATTTCCTTTTGTGCAAAATCTCGAACCATCTTTCTCATCATTTGCTGTTCTTCTGTAAAATGAAAATTCATATGCCCCGCCTCCATTTGCTATATATCTTTTTTCAATCACCGGGTAAGACCACTACTTTGTAAAAAAAAGAGGGAGACCTACCTTTCCTTGTTTCCTATTCGTATACGTAGAAGCCACGACCTGTTTTTCTACCTAACCAACCCGCATTTACATATTTACGTAATAACGGACATGGACGATACTTACTATCTCCTAGCCCTTCATGCAATACTTCCATAATGTATAAACACGTATCTAAACCGATAAAGTCTGCTAATGTTAATGGCCCCATTGGATGATTCATACCAAGCTTCATCACCTCATCAATCGCTTCTTTTGTTGCCACACCTTCATATAACGTATAAACCGCTTCATTGATCATCGGTAATAAAATACGGTTGGATACAAAGCCAGGGAAATCATTCACTTCAACAGGTACTTTACCAATTTTCTTTGTAATATCTTCAATTGTTTCGTATACCACATCATCTGTTGCAAGCCCTCGAATAATTTCAACAAGCTTCATAACTGGAACAGGATTCATAAAATGCATACCAATCACTTTCTCTGGACGTTTTGTTACCGCAGCTATTTCTGTGATTGGTAAAGAAGATGTATTGGTCGCCAAAATTGCATGTTCTGGAGCAATTTCATCTAAATTCGCAAAAATTTTCTTTTTAATATCCATCTTCTCAACAGCTGCCTCAATAACTAAATCAGCCTCTTTTACACAATCCAATTCAATCGTTGCTGTAAGACGATTTAACGTTGCTTCCTTAGAAGCTTCATCCATTCTGCCCTTCTCTACTTGGCGTGCTAAATTTTTTGTAATAATAGCTAATCCTCTATCTAATTGCTCCTGCTTTAAATCTTGCATATACACGTTATAACCTGCCATTGCACATACTTGTGCAATACCTGATCCCATTTGCCCCGCACCAATTACAACAATTTTTTGTACACTCATGTTTTCTCCCCCTTTTAATTAATGAACCTCAATCATAATTGCATCGCCTTGGCCACCGCCGCTACAAATCGATGCGATTCCAATTCCGCCGCCGCGCTGCTTCAGCGCATGAATAAGCGTAACGATAATACGTGCACCGCTTGCTCCAATTGGATGCCCCATCGCAACTGCACCGCCGTTTACATTGATCTTTTCAGGATCAATCCCTGCGATTTCTGCGCTGGCAATTGCAACTGCTGCGAAAGCTTCATTAATCTCAAATAAATTAATATCTTCTACTGTTTTACCAGTTTTCTTCAAAAGTTCGTTAATCGCATAACCTGGTGTTCTTGGGAAATCTTTCGCCTCTACTGCAATCGCGGTATGCCCTAAAATCGTTGCTAGCGGTTTTCTTCCTTCTTGCCGCGCTCTATCCTCGCTCATTAATACGAGTGCCGCTCCGCCATCATTTAGTCCTGGCGCATTCCCAGCTGTTACTGCTGCCGTTTTATCAAATACAGGCTTTAATTTCGCTAACCTTTCAACCGTTGTATCTTCACGCGGCGCTTCATCTTTGGCAACAACAATAGGGTCTCCCTTTCGCTGCGGTACCGATACAGGTACGATTTCCTCTTCAAATCGCCCTTCCTTCTGCGCAGCAATTGCACGCTGATGACTACGATACGCCCATTCATCTTGCGCTTCGCGAGAGATCCCATCTTCCTTCGCAACTTCTCCACCATACACACCCATATGTATGCCGGAAAATGAACATGTTAAGCCATCTATTATATTTAAATCGGCAACTTCGTTATGGCCCATCCGGTATCCCCAGCGCGCGCCTCGCAAAATATAAGGACTATTACTCATCGATTCCATTCCGCCTGCTACAATAAGCGTTTGATCTCCAGTGCGAATAATTTGATCGCCTAGCGTCACAGCACGAAGGCCTGATGCACAAACTTTATTCACAGTTTCCGTACGCGTCTCCCATGGAAGTCCTGCTTCTCTCGCGGCTTGACGCGAAGGAATTTGCCCCTGTCCTCCTTGAATAACCGTTCCAAATATAACTTCTTCAACGTCGCCCTCAGAAACATCTGCTCGTTCAAGCGCAGCTTTAATCGCAATTCCTCCAAGTTCCGTTGCTTTTACATCCTTTAAAGATCCCCCAAACTTTCCAACCGGTGTTCTTGCAGCACTTAAAATAACTGTTCTGACCAAGTTTCTTTCCCCCATTTCTTTTTTCGGCGCTGAGCGCCCGCTCGATATTGCTACGTTGAGAAGAGGTGCAAATCTTGCACCTCTATCTAAAGTTGTATGAATTCTTACATATGGTTACATTGCTTCTTTCTTCGGCCCGATAACAGATCGTTCTAAAATCTCCGTTACATCAAGCGTTTGAACTTGTTCTTCTACTTCTTTTGCTTTCGTACCGTCACTAATCATTGTTAAGCAATACGGACATCCCGTACCAATAATTGATGGTTTCACAGCAAGTGCTTGTTCTGTGCGTGCAACGTTAATACGTGAACCTGTTGTTTCTTCCATCCACATCAGTCCGCCACCTGCACCACAACACATACCTGTTTCGCGATTACGCTCCATTTCAACAACAGTTACGCCTGGAATCGCTTTTAAAATGCTGCGCGGCGCCTCATATACTTCGTTGTATCTTCCTAAATAGCAGGAATCATGATACGTAATTGTTTCTTCAATTCGGTGAACTGGCGTTAAACGCCCTTCTTTCACCCACTGTGCTAATAATTCTGTATGGTGATAGACTTCTGCTTGTAAGCCAAAGTCTGGATACTCATTTTTAAACGTGTTATAAGCATGCGGATCAATCGTAACGATTTTCTTCACACCTGCTTTTTCAAACTCCTCAATGTTCTTCGTCGCCATCTCTTGGAACACGAATTCATTTCCGAGGCGGCGCGGCGTATCGCCGGAGTTCTTCTCTTTGTTACCAAGAATCGCAAACGAAATGCCTGCTTTATTCATCAGCTCCGCAAATGATATTGCAATTTTCTGACTGCGATTATCATATGATCCCATTGAGCCAACCCAGAATAAATATTCAAATTCTTCGCCAGCTTTTGTTTTCTCTTTCACAGTCGGAACCGTTACTTCATCATCGCCTTGTCGCCATGTTTCACGCTCTTTACGATTTAGCCCCCACGGGTTCCCTTGGCGTTCAATATTTGTCATGGCACGCTGCGCTTCCGCATCCATCTTACCTTCTGTTAAAACAAGATAACGACGTAAATCAATGACTTTGTCAACGTGTTCATTCATAACTGGACACTGATCTTCACAGTTACGGCACGTTGTACATGCCCAAATTTCTTCTTCTGTAATGACATCTCCAATTAAGCTTGGATCATAAGAAAGTGCTGCTGCCGATTCTTGTTGTCCTTGCCCCGCTGCCATCATCGCTAGCTGATTTCCTTGCGTATTGTTAAACGCAACTGCCGGGACCCATGGTACTTTTGATGTCACCGCTGCCCCCTTATCAGTCAAATGATCGCGAAGCTTTACAATTAAATCCATTGGTGACAACATCTTGCCTGTCCCAGTTGCCGGGCACATATTTGTACAGCGACCACATTCTACACAAGCGTATAAATCAATAAGTTGTGTCTGTCTAAAGTCTTCAATTTTTCCAACACCAAATGTTTCTTGTGTTTCATCTTCAAAATCAATTTTTTCAAGTTTTCCTGGATTAGACAGGCGTGTAAAAAACACATTGACCGGTCCAGCGATTAAATGTGCATGCTTTGATTGTGGAACATAAACCAAAAATGTTACCAAAATAAGTAAATGCACCCACCAAGAGAAATAGAATACCGAAATAGCTACGGTTTCATTTATCCCTGAAAAAACGTAAGCGATTCCAGAAGCAATTGGTTCGCTCCATGAAAGCTCCTCGCCATGCCATATAATGCCCATTCCGTTACCAAGTAGTACAGAAAGCATTAAGCCTCCGATAAAAATAAGAACAAGGCCTGATTTAAAATTACGTTTTAAACGAACAAGTTTTTCAACGTATCTTCTATAAAAAGCCCAAAAAACTGCGATTAAAATCATAAGTGTGATAATTTCCTGGAAGAATGTAAATGCAGGGTATAGTGGTCCAAGTGGAAGATGTGATCCTGGTGCTAGTCCTTTCCAAATGAAGTCAATTGCTCCAAATTGGACAAGAATAAATCCATAAAAAAACATAACGTGCATGATACCGCTTTTTTTGTCTTTCAGTAATTTTTTTTGACCGAAAACGTTGACCTTGAGAATATCCCATCTCTCTTTAAAGCGGCGGTCAAATTCTACTTTTTTTCCTAATTGTATGTAGGCCATCCTCGTTCGTATAAGATATACAAACAAATATCCCGCATAAGCAATAACGGCAATGGCAGCTAGCCAATTTACGATTAGTAAGCTATTCATTTTATGCTACCCCTCTCTTTGTAAGCCCTCTTTCTTTTAGAATCTTCAAAAATATAAAATTTTCTGAATTATATCCCCTATTCCCATTATATAATGAGTGAGCATTCAGTCAACAGTTTTTTGTTATACAACAACACATTTTTTTCATAAAGCTGTTTATTTAGGTGAAACTACAAAGTGAAACTTTAATTCGTAACGGTCTTTCAATCCACAACTAGCAAAGTGAAAATAAATACGAGGGAAGGAGCTTAGTAATGGTCTTTTTATCTCTCTTACTAATATGTTTTGTCCTTTGGTTCATAATAGACCTTTTGTATGGAAGAATACTTCATTTAAAGCGACTAAAACCTCGCGCTTTTCCATTACGACGAAGCGACTTTCAACTTTATACATATGGAACAAACTTATACGATGATTTATTTCATGACATCAAACAAGCAAAACACCATATCCATATTTTATTTTTTATTGTTAAAAACGATGAAATAAGTCAAACCTTTTTACAATTACTAATTAACAAAGCAAAACAAGGAGTCGAAGTACGTCTCCTCCTTGATCGTATCGGGAGTCATCAATTATCGAGAGAATCCATTCGCTCGTTACAAAAAAACGGTGTCTCTTTTTCGTTTTGTCACAAAGTAAAATTACCATTTCTCTTTTTTTCAGCGAATCAAAGAAATCATAGAAAAATTACGATTATTGATGGGAAGATTGGTTATATCGGCGGCTTCAATATCGGTGAGGAGTATTTAGGGCACAATTCTAAATTAGGGTTATGGCGCGATTATCATTTACGCCTGACTGGAGAAGGCGTACAAGATTTACAAAAGCAATTTTTACATGACTGGCGCGATGACACTTCTCAAGATTTACTAGAAAATGCGATTTATTTTCCAAAACAACAACCAGGCACCATGCTACACCGTTTTATTCCAACAGATGGCGCTTACTTACAACAAACATTCTTAAACTTGATTGAGAGTGCCAAGAAAGAACTATACATAGGAACACCTTATTTTATTCCCGGAAAAAAAATTATGGATGCCTTATTACAAGCGAAAGAGCGAGGCGTTCATGTTACCATTCTTGTTCCTCATAAAGCCGATCATCCTCTCGTTCGAGAGGCACGGCTGCCATATTGCCGAAAACTCATACAAGCTGGTTGCGATATTTACTCATTTCAAAAAGGATTTTTTCATGCAAAGATCATCATGGTAGATAACCATATTTGCGATATCGGAACAGCTAATGTTGATATGAGAAGCTTGTATCTCAATCACGAAATAAATTGCCTCTTATATGATAAGACCTTTATAAAGAAAATTAAAAACGAAATTAACAAGGATATAGAAGCATCTACATTACTTTCTAGGAAGGATGTTACCTCCCTCACTATTGTTGATAAAGGAAAAGAATGGATGGGGACGATACTAGCATTTTTCTTATAGGACAACTTATGAAATAACATTGAGAGTAAGCAAAAGAATTTGGCTCTCTTCTATAAGGAGAATAAAACGTAAAAGCAGCGCAACGTTACAATGGTAAATTGTAGTGTTGCACTGCTTTATGTTAAAAGAAGACGTAGTTTTTATAATGACAAAACCTTTACTTTATATGCTATTATTTAAATTGGCATTTCCCCCTTAGATTCAACTTTATTGAAACGGAGTAATAATATGATTAATCACAGAAAGTATATAAATTTTGTTATCATGTATGTTCTTATATTTTTCCTTTGGATTACGTTTATTCCTAAGAGCTGGAGCGGAAAAGAGTTTGGCATTATCTTCTTATTTTCCTTCGCTACTATTTTCTCCTGCGCTTGTTTGTATAAAGCTATCCACAAGATGAAAAGTGGAGAAAAATTATTTTGGATCTTAATCTTATGTACATGTTTATGCGGTTCCATAATGGAAATCACTTTATTTTTACAGTCTTTTTCTATTTATCAACAATCTATACTTTCATACAAGGCAGTTCCTTTTTTCATCATACAATACATTTTATTATTTACTGGTTTTGCAATAACATTCACAAAAAATTATTCTATTAAAAGTCTTTCTCAGTTTTTATTCGATAGCATATTTATCATTATTATGAATATCTATTTTATCCTTACTATCGTACTCAACATTTCACGATTTAGCGAAATAACAAACGAAATGTGGGTTATAACAGGGTACTTCATTGCGCAATCATTAATGATATATGCTGTCATTAGCCTATATAGAAGAGAGCAGCATTCTTCTAGTAGAATTGCGTTAATTATCGGTTTTTCTATTATACTTATTTATGGATATATTTATATTTTCCAACTAAATAGAGGTTTAGAAATCTCTGCTGAATTTACTTATTTCATCCATACCGCTTCTATACTCTCAATTGGTTTATCCTCACTACTGTATGTATTTAATAAACCAATTCAGCATGAAACAAAGATGAAATATTATCCATTTGATTATATACGATTTATTTTGCCGTACTTTAGTCTAATCATAACTTTTATCTTTATAATCTCAGAGTTTGCAGACAAAAAACCTATGTTAATTGGATTTGCACTATCTCTTATCTTATTATTCTTAAGACAATTATATATGTGGAAAGCTAATCAAAAACTAATTAATACATATGAAAAGTTGACTACACAATTAGAAGGTAAGGTCGAAGAAGGAGCATTCGCTCTTTCTAAAAGTGAGCAAAGATATAAATCGCTATTTGAGGATCATCCTGATGCTGTATTTTCACTAGATATGGATGGAATTTTCCAGAGTTCGAATAAAGCTTGTGAAAGTCTCTTTACAGCCTACTACTGTGAAGTAACCAGCTATTCTCTTTTACATTTTATTGATGCACAAGACCATGAACTTCTAAATAGAGCATTACAAATTACAAAAGAAGGTAGGCCCCAAACACTAGAAGTACGAACAAAGAAAAAAGAAGGCTATTACTATTATCTTCAGGTTACACTCATTCCAATTTCAATTGAAAAAGAAGTGGTTGGGATGTTTGGTATTGCTCGTGATATTACAGCTTTATATGAGCAACAAAAACAAGTCGAACATTTAGCATTTCATGACGCACTTACAGGACTACCAAATCGTCGAAAATTCGAAAAGGACTTACGCTCTGTTTTAGAGAAGGCACAAACGAATTTAAACGATGTTGCTGTATTATTCCTTGATCTAGACCGATTTAAAAAAATTAATGATCGTCTAGGACATGATGTTGGGGATTTATTATTAATTGAAGTAGCAAAACGGTTGAGAGGTTGTCTGCGTTCAAAAGATATTGTTGCACGTCAAGGCGGGGACGAATTCACAATTTTACTACCAGATATGTATTCTGAGAAAAGTGCCGCTTTTATAGCTGATCAAATATTAACAGTATTAAACAAGCCATTCTTTATCCAAGATGAAGAACTTTCTATTACACCAAGTATTGGCATTGCAATGTATCCCGATTATGGCACTCACGCTACAGAATTAATGAAGCATGCAGACATGGCTATGTATCGTGCAAAGGCAAGCGGAAAAAATACATATATTTTCTTCTCAAAAGAAATGAGCATTGCCGAAAATGAAATACACTTTTTAGAAAGCGAGCTTTCTAAAGCGCTACAACAAAATGAATTTTTCCTTGAGTACCAGCCTCAAGTCAATATGAAAACAAAACAAATCATTGGATTTGAAGCATTAATTCGTTGGAAACATCCAAAGCTCGGTACTGTATCCCCAGCACAATTCATCCCGCTAGCAGAGGAAACAGGATTTATTATTGAGCTTGGAAACTGGATTCTCCGTACCGCTTGTTTAGAAGCGAAAAGATGGCACAATCAAGGTTTTACTCATTTAAAAGTTGGTGTGAATCTATCTGTCGTACAATTTAATCATGCAGATCTCATTCCAACTATTTCAAAAGTATTAGAGGAAACAGAATTAATTCCAGAAGCATTGGACATTGAAATTACAGAAAGCATTGCCATCAATAAAAAGCAATCTGTCATCGAAAAACTAGAACAACTTCAGAAACTTGGTATTCAAATTTCAATCGATGACTTTGGAACTGGCTATAGTTCTTTATCTTATCTAACAAAATATCCTATTAATACATTAAAAATTGCAAAAGAATTCATTAGTGAAATTAAAAATAGTCCTCTAGAAGAAGCGATTATTTCTTCTATTATTACATTGGCGAAAAAACTACAGCTGAATGTTATTGCTGAAGGCGTTGAAACACATGAACAATGGTCATTCTTACATAATCAAAATTGTGACCACATTCAAGGATTTTTAATTAGTAAACCTGTTTCTAGTAAAAATGTCCGGATGTTACTTCAACAAAAAACAACCGTCTAAATTTAGACGGTTGTTTTTAATATTTAAAAGATAAATCAGAAATTAGTGTACAAAAGGTAGGTCAGAAGCTAATTGTACCTCTTGATTATTATCAGAGATTACATGATTTTTTTCTAAAGCTGTACCTCCTGCAAAAACACCCCATGCCATCGCTAACGTCAACAAGCTGCCAATAAGTAATTTTTTCATATTCCATCCCCCTCATATTGTTTATTTTAGTATATCATTAAAACTTATCTATATCGCATGCAATTATGCATATCCAATTTTAGTTAATTATTTATTTATCTTTTTATTTAAAAGTACATCTTTATAGGCATGTAATTCTAATAAATCGAAAAAGAAACACGCTTTTTCATAAGACTCATGAATTTCTTCCTCTGCATATTTTAATTTTTCAAGACACTCACCTTTTTGATAATATAGTTCTCCAATCAACACCATACTGTTAATTTGGCAAGAGATTTCAATCGCCTTTTTAACTTGGTAAAGTGCTTCCTCATACTGATTATCTCTATATAATGCCTTAGCATGATTATATCTAACCTTCACAGCAAACTCTTCATTGCTATGCAAGGATTCTAATTGTTTCAAGATATCCTCAAATAACTCAATACTCTTTTTGAAATATCCATTCTCCGCATAAATAATAGCGATAGTATTTTCTATGTACAAGTTTTGAAACATGTCGATTCCTACCAATTGTTGATGCAATAATTTTTTTAATTCCAAAATACAATATTCATAATTTATCTTTTTTAACATATATGCTGCTAAATGGTACTGCCAATGAAGAAATTGTTGAAATTCAGGATGATATTCATCCTTTTTTAATTCAGTCCAAACTTTATCATAAATTTCCTTATACTTATTTTGCTTACACAATAATATAATATGATCCTTGAATTGTTTCTTTCTTTCAATATCAGAATAAATGAGAACTTCATAAAAATGAATTATGGGAACTTGTAATTTCGCTGCAATTCCTTGTAGTATATCCATACTTGGATATACTGCACCTGATTCAATTCTACTTACTTCCGATTGATGACATATACTATCAGATAACTGTTTTTGCGTTAAACCCCTCATCATTCTAATCTTCTTTATTTCGCTTCCTAACTTTTCTGCATGCATGTTTGCTCACCATCCCATTACAGCAATCTAATTTTTTCTAAGTTGTCATACCACTACATTAATGCCTTTCCGACAATTTTTGATATGAAATATTGCATAATATATATATAATTCGGCAAATTTTTCATACAATTCATCTCATATGAATACAAGATTAGGAGTGTTAGAGATGAATTATAAAAAAATCGCTAGTGCTTTTGTTGCTTTTGGCCTTCTCTGCCCTTTATCCACAGAAGTGATTCACGCCCAAGAAGTTGATAAAGAGGAAGTAAAAGTTGAAATTGCTCAGCCCGGTTTAACAATCGGAAAGTTAACAGAACCACAAAATGATACGAAAGAAAATATCGCAAAAAAATACTTAAAAGGTGAAGTAAACGGGGCCAAAGCACAACAAGACCAAGTTACTACTGACAAAAACGTTGATTTTCAACCTACAAACAAAGAAACAAAAGAAAATCAAACAGAAATACGTCTTGCACAAACATATAAAAATTACAAAGTATACGGTCAAGATCTCATTGTTAAAGTAGATAAAAATGGAGTAATTACAACTGTTAGTGGTAAAGTAGCCCAAAATTTAGAACAGCACCCTAATCTTACTATAACAAATTTTTTGTCGAAAAATGAAGTGAAATCTACATTACGTAATGCTCTTCAAATTCCAGATGATGCAGTAGAAAAAGAATTTTCTAGTGAAACTTTCGTTTATACGAAAAAAGATGGAAATTATACATTTGCAGAGGTAATTACATTTACATATGAAAATGATGCTCAAATTATAAGCGGTCACGCAATCATTGATTTAAAAAATAGTGACGTACTCTTCCAAGAAAAATTTATTAAAAATAAAGAACATAAATCTATTAATCAAGGAACAGCTCCTCGGTTATCTCCAGCTAAAGAACAAGGAACCGGTATAAATGCACTACAAGAAAATGTATCGTTTCATATCGCAAAAGGAACCGATGGAAAATTTTATTTAGCTGATCTATCTCGCGGAAATGGTATTTACATTTATAATGCAAATTATGCAGATGCAATGGATGGGACAAGTCAAGCTGGTTACCCAGGTACACTTATCTCTAGTAACACTGCTAATTTTACAGACAAAGAAGCAGCTGGTGTAATGAAAAATATGAGCAATATTTACGATTACTTTAAGAAAGAACATAATTTAAAAAGCTATGACAATAAAGATTCAAAAATCGTTGCTAGTGTACATGGATTTGATTCTGCTGATGTGAAGGATGGCGTTAAAGAAAACTATGTGAATGCATTTTGGCATCCAGCTTGGAATCAGATGGTATTCGGTGATGGTCTAAACGGAAAATTAACATCTGCTTTGGACGTAACAGCTCACGAATTTGGACACGCTGTATTTAGTGGTACAACAAAAAACAAAGTCGTAAGATATCCAAATCCTGAAACAGATGCCCTTAACGAAGGACTGGCCGATTTCTGGGGTACACAGATTGAAATTTATGTAAAAAAAGATAAGGGAAATTGGATAATGGGGGACAGTTTAGATGAAGTGACCCGAGATATTCCAAATGAAATCGGTGACCATGGACGTAAACTATATACAAATTTACAAGACTTTTATAACGATGGAAATAATCAAGAACCTCATGTAAATTCAGGCATTATTAGTCATGTATTATACCAATTAGCTGAAGGCAAAACATACAACGGTGTATCTGTTCAGAAACAAGGAAACAACAAAGTAAGTAAAGTCGTTATGCGCGCTCTACAAAACTATGCAACTTCAGCAGAAGATTTCGAGTCACTTCAATCTCACATTGTACAAGCTACTAAAGACTTATATGGTAATACAACTTCAGCAGAGTTTGAAAAAGCATTCCAAGCACACGGATATAAACCTTTAACAAACATAAATAAAGTAGTAGAAGTACAAAAAGGAAACTAATATATATATCAATTAAAAAACCGACATAAAACCCCTCTTTTTAGGTGGGAAAGAGGATCTGGCCATGCATAGAAGCAGTCAGGAGCTTTTCTGCCACATGCGAAGTAAACGAGTGTAGGTTACTTTTTGTTCTACATAGCAGGGATTTAAATGTCGAAAAATTAAAATGGATTTATATAATAAAAAAAGATGTTTACCAATATATCTGGTAAACATCTTTTTTTATATCCATCCCTTTTCCTCTGCAATCGTGATCGCTTCAATTCTGTTTTTAGCATCTAGTTTTGTTAATATCTCTGAAATATAATTTCGCACTGTACCAGGGGAAAGATAAAGAGTTTTCGCAATTTCATTTGCTGTTTTTCCTTCTTTCGCTAATAGAAGTACTTCTTTCTCACGATCTGATAATGGATTTTGTTCTTGCCATAATCCAAACATTAATTCAGGGGAAATCTCTCGTTTCCCTTGCATTACATTACGGATTGCGGCTGCTAAATCTTCACTTGGGCTATCTTTTAATAAATACCCGTGAACACCCGCTTTCATTGCTCTTTCAAAATATCCTGGACGTGCAAATGTTGTTAAAATCATTACCTTACATGATGATTTTTTCTTCTGCAATGTTTCAGCAACATCTAGGCCACTTTGAATCGGCATTTCAATATCCATAATACTAATATCTGGCTGTAATGATTCAATTAACTTTAAAGCTTCTTCCCCATTTGCCGCCTGCCCAACTACTTCAATATCATCTTCTAGATCAAGCAGGGCCCCTAGTGCTCCGCGAAGCATTCGTTGATCTTCAGCAATAATAATTCGAATCATGCCCTCACCTCATCTTTTCCTGTTCTAATTACGATTGGAACTTTTACCGTTAAAAGCGTCCCAGGATGTGCCGCGTCTAGCTCAATTGCCCCATCAATAAGTGCAATTCGTTCTTTCATACCGCGAATGCCATTTCCATCATGACTTTGCCCTTGTAATCCCACACCATTATCCTTAACTTCCAAAATAAGTTCTCCCTGTGCTTCAAATATAGAAACTGTACACATCGTCGCCTTACTATGCTTGACAACATTTGTTATAGCTTCTCTTAAACACATACCTAAAATATTTTGTTCAAGCGGTGACAATGCACTAGAACTCGCCTTCTGTTCTACTTCTAGCGTAATATTAGCCGCTTGCAAAATTGCCTGTATTTGTTCAAGCTCTTCCTCTACCGTAATCATCCGCATATCAGAAATTAGTTCACGAAGCTGCTTTAAAGCTGTACGTGATGTTTGTGTAATCTCCTTTGCTTCTACACTTGCACGCTCTGGATTTTTCACAATCAACTTCTCAACAAGCTGACTTTTTAGAGTAATAAGAGATAACGTATGCCCTAACGTATCGTGAAGGTCCCTCGCGATTCGCTGACGCTCTTCACGCTTTACTAAATCTTTAATTTGTTCGTTTGCTTGATTTAATTGATTCTTTAGCATCTTTTTTTGATTAAAATTACGCATTCCAAATGGTGTAAGGAGCATTAAAATAAACATTGGAACTATATTAACTAAACTTGTAGTTGTTAGTTGCTTAAAATATACAAATATAAAGGCCCCAAGCATTACAATTAAAAGGCCGAACAATACTTGAAATACTTTTTTACTTGGTGCAAATCCCATCGCACTTGCCGTAAAAAAGCCAAAAAAGATCATAAAAGGATTATAAAATAAAGCAAATAAAAATATGAGTAGCATTTGAATACACGCCCATAAAATAAACGTCTTATTCACAAAATAAAGTTGACGGTATGTGACGACGAAAATCATCAACATACCGATCCCTATTAAAAGCTTCCATCCTGATACTTGCGTTAAATTGTAAATTGGAAATAACAGATACACAAACCACATATATGGGAAAAATCCCATATGTTTCGGAAAAATCTCAAACTGCTTCTTTTCTATCATTTATACCGCTTCCTGTCTCTTTCTTATATATATTGATATTACAACAAATATAAGGAAATAACCTCCTAAAATCGCGATATTTTCCCATCCTATCGATTTCCCAGCAACAATATCCCATGCACCGCTTCCGAAATGATATGTCGGTGTCCATTCTCCAATAGATCTTAATACTTTCGGAAATACTTCAATTGGCATCCATAAACCGCCTAGAACTGCTAAACTCATATTTAAAATGTTAGCAAGCCCTGCAGCTGCGTCTGCTTTCTTAATTGAACCAATAACTGTTCCTAGCGCTAAAAATGGTGTAACCCCTAATAATAACCATAATCCAGCACCAATCCATTGCCCAACTGTTAACGATACGTCATTAATTAATATCCCTGCAATAAAGATCACGAGTATTGAAAAAGCATTTACCACTGTTTGAGAAATAATTTTAGCCGTTAAATACGCTCCCTCTGGAAGTGGAGTAATCTTTAAAAGGTGTGTCCACCCTTGCCCTTTTTCTTGAGAGATTCTCACACCGAAACTGAAAAGTGCAGTCCCTACTATACTGAAAGTTGCCATTGAAATTAAATAATGCGCTTTCCATGCATCTCCGTTTTGTGGTACTTGAATAACATTTGTAAAAATGTAATAAAACATAACTGGCATTAATAATGAGAAAAAGATAAATAATTTATTGCGGAATGTACGTAAAATCTCTATTTTGCATTGCATCCATAATGCTTTCATGCGATTCCCTCCTTCTGATTTGCAACAAACTGTTCAAACGCTTCATCAAGACTTCCTCGTTCAACTGAAATATCGGTAACAGGTAAATCTTTCTTAAAGATTGCTTGCAACGTAGCATCCGTATCATCTGTTGTTAAAATAACGCGCCCTTCATGAGACTGCACTCCTGTTACATGTGGTAATTCCTTCAACAGGCCTGTAGGAATTTTTTCTTTCGAATAAAATGAAATTGTTTTTCGAGAAATCGTTGCTTTCATTTCCTCTGGTGTACCATCTGCAATAATCTCTCCGTTTGCAAACAATAAAATTCGATCTGCTAATGCATCCGCCTCTTCTAAATAATGCGTTGTCAAAATAATCGTTTTCCCCTCACTTGCTAGCTTTCGAATCGTCTCCCAGAATGTTTTTCTAGACGTAATATCCATTCCTACAGTTGGTTCATCTAAAAATAATAACTCTGGATTTCCAGCAAGCGCGAGCGCAAAATTTAACCTTCTTTTTTGACCGCCTGATAATTTTTCACATCTCTGTTTTCTTTCGGACTCTAAGTTTGATAACTGAAGTAATGTTTCTTTCGCAATTGGATTTGTATAATAACTGCGAAATAGTTCGATTGCTTCCTCCACTGTTATGCTATCAATAACACTTACTTCTTGTAACATTGCACCAAGGCGATTACGAACACTTCGATGTTTTGGACTCTTTCCAAATATCGCGATGCTTCCTTCTGACGGATCTTTTAACCCAAGCATCATCGAAATCGTTGTTGTTTTCCCTGCACCATTTGGTCCAAGAAGTGCAACAATTTGCCCCTTCTCTACATGAAATGAAACGTTATTTACTGCTTTTTTATGTTTAAATGTTTTTGAAACACCATTTACTTCAATAATCTTTTCCATCTCTCCACCCCCGCCGTTTCTTATATTTACATTGTATACCCTGGAAAAGTTAGGAAACAGTATGATGCGTCATGACATGCATATGACAATTGTCATATATTCTTTATGAGAGGAATCAACTTGCATATCGCACCCAAGTAGCAGGACAAAAATAAACATGATACAATCGTGTAAGATAGATATTCGAGGAAGGACAGTGGTTTTCATGATTATTCGTAATGAACAAGATTTAGAAGGTTTACGAAAAATCGGCCGTATCGTTGCACTTGCACGCGAAGAAATGAAAAAACAAGCGAAGCCAGGCATGACAACGAAAGAGCTTGATTTGATCGGTAAAAAAATATTAGATGAGCACGGTGCTATTTCTGCACCTGAAAAAGAATATAATTTTCCGGGTGTAACTTGTATTAGTGTGAATGAGGAAGTTGCCCACGGTATTCCAAAAGATCAAGTATTAAAAGAAGGCGATTTAGTAAACGTTGACGTATCTGCAGCACTTGACGGCTATTATGCAGATACAGGTATTTCTTTTGTTCTTGGACAAGATGAAGAAAAAGAAAAACTTTGCCAAGCTGCAGTAGATGCATTTTGGGCAGCAATGAAAAAAGTAAAAGCTGGTTCAAAACAAAACCAAATTGGTCGTGCTGTTTCTAATTTCGCACATAAAAATGGCTATGCAGTTATCCAAAACTTAACTGGACACGGAATTGGTCTTAGCCTACATGAAGCGCCAAATCACATTTTAAGCTATTATGATCCAATGGATAATGCGCTTCTAAAAGACGGTCTTGTTATCGCTGTAGAACCATTCATCTCTATGAAAGCTGACCATATCATCGAACGCGGTGATGATGGCTGGACATTCGTAACACCAGATAATAGCCTTGTTGCACAATGTGAACATACAATTGTTGTAACGCGCGGCGAACCAATTATCTTAACAGAGATATAAGCAAAAATACAGAGTTATAGTGATTTTAAAAAAATAAAAAGATGATACCACAAAGTATCACCTTTTTAACGGGGGGAGACTGTTCATCATTTGAACAGTCTCCTCTTTTTATATGGATGCCTTACATATATCACTGATGATAATCATGAAATGTGAGAACATGATTATCACGCTCACAAGGTTCAAGCAATAAGAAAAAGAAATCCTAAGCTGGAGGATCTCTTTTCTTTACATAATCTAAAGTTTGGGTACACTAGATTCATGCAATTTAGGGACTTTCAAAGTAGAAAGTGAACCTTTATCTAAAATAATAGCATACATATTCCTGCTTAAAATATGCAAATATGCATATTTTAAGTTCTCAATGGGTATTGATTGAAAATACAAAAAAGAAAATATATATACACCAATTAAAAGACCGACATAAACCCCCTCTTTTTAGGTGGGAGAGAGCATCTGGCCATGCATAGAAGCGGTTAGGGCCTTTTTCTGCCACATGCGAAGTAAAAGCAGAAAGAGCAAATGAGTGTAGGTTACTTTTTATTCTGCATAGCAGGAATGTAGATGTCGAAAAATTAAAATGGATTTATATAAAATGGAGTCGTTATCCGTCTTCTTTTGTCAGCCAAGGAAAATAAAAAAATGGAAGAGGAAAAAACAAAAAAAGCGACCGCGAGCGATCTCTTTTTTTTGTTTTTTATCTAGTCTCAGCGGCTAGAATACTCGGTGGCTTCGCGCCTTCCTCCGAGGCAAACTCCGCCTCTCTGTCAGGAGCCCCATCCACCTCCTATTCTGAACGAACCGCTTCTACTTTTCTTTATTACATTTTCTCCGGTGCAGATACTCCAACTAATGATAATGCATTTTGAAGTGTGATGCGCACTGCACGCATTAAGTCGTAACGAGCTTTACTTAATTCTAAGTTATCTTGGTTTAATACTTTTTCTGCATTGTAGAAGCTGTGAAGCGCTGCTGCTAACTCAAATGCATAGCTTGTAATGCGGTGTGGCAGACGTTTTTGCGCTGCTTCTGCAACTGCCGCTGGGAATTCACCAAGCTTTTTCAGTAAATCTACTTCTTTTTCAGAAGTAACAAGTTTGTAATTTACATCGCCGCCTGCAGCTAATCCAAGTTCTTCACCTTGACGAAGGATACTGCATACGCGTGCATGAGCATATTGTGCATAGTATACAGGATTTTCATTAGATTTTGATACAGCTAAGTCCATATCAAAGTCTAAGTGAGAGTCACCACTACGCATTGCAAAGAAGTAACGCATTGCATCCACGCCTACTTCTTCCATAAGCTCACGAAGTGTAACTGCTTTACCTGTACGCTTACTCATTTTTACTTTTTCACCGTTTTGGTATAGTTGTACCATTTGAATGATTTCTACTTCAAGCGTTTCTTTATCGTAACCAAGCGCTTGGATTGCCGCTTTCATACGAGGAATGTAACCGTGGTGGTCAGCACCCCAAATGTTGATTAATTTATCAAAACCACGCTCTAATTTATCACGGTGATACGCGATATCTGGCGTTAAGTATGTGTAAGAACCATCGTTTTTAATTAACACACGGTTTTTATCATCACCATAAGTCATAGAACGGAACCAAGTTGCTCCATCTTCTTCAAATATTTCATCGCGCTCTTTTAATACTGCAAGAGCTTCGTCAATTTTTCCGTTTTTGTATAGTGATGTTTCAGAGAACCATACATCAAACTTAACACGGAAGCTTTCTAAGTCTTTTTGCAGTTTTGCTAGTTCATATTTCAAACCGTACTCACGGTAAAACTCATAGCTTTCTTTCTCATCAGCTTTTGCATAACGATCGCCAAACTCTTCCGCTAAACGTTTTCCGATTCCAACAATGTCAGCACCATGGTAACCGTCTTCTGGCATTTCTTTTTCTAAACCTAACGCTTGCATGTAACGAGCTTCAACAGAAAGAGCTAAGTTATGAATTTGGTTACCCGCATCGTTAATATAATATTCACGAGATACATCGTATCCTGCTTTTGCTAATACGTTACATAATGTGTCACCTACTGCTGCTCCACGTGCATGTCCTAAGTGAAGGTCACCTGTTGGGTTTGCAGATACGAACTCAACTTGTACTTTTTCACCTTTACCAGTGTTTGTCTCACCGTAAGCTTCACCAGCTTTAACAATCGTTGGGATTAAATCTGTTAAGTAGCTGTTATCCATGTAGAAGTTAATAAAACCAGGACCAGCAATTTCAATTTTTTCAATAGAAGCTTTTGCTTTATCGAAGTTTGCAATTAACTCTTCTGCGATCATACGAGGTGCTTTTTTCGCAACACGTGCAAGTTGCATTGCCATGTTTGTAGAGAAATCACCATGTGTTTTATCTTTCGGAGATTCTAATACAACGTTTGGAATTTGTTCTTCTGTTGCTAATTCTGCTTTTAATACAGCAGCTTTAATTTCTTCTTTAATCAATCCTTTTACTTGTTCTAAAGAATTCATTATTTTGCCTCCTTCAAATTAATCGTAATTGTATATCGGCCCGCTTCTTGTTCACTTAGAAGCAATGCATACGTTAAAAAGAGTTGTCCTTTTTTCTTCTCGTCCGACCATTTAAAAAGAACATTATCAGTTTTCGTTTGCAATGCAAACGTACCAAGTTCACTCGTATACGTACCAGTTGTCCATTCACCTTTTGCATGTGTTTGACGCATGGAAACAGCACCTGAACGCATGATGAGAACTTGTTCACCTTGAATTTTGATGATTGTCTTTACTTCGCCTTGTTCGTTCGGCTCTTGAAACGTTACATATGTACTTTGACCTTTTACATAGTATTGACCATGTGCGTCAAAAGCAACTGTTTCCTTTCGTGCCCCTTCACGGATTTCTGTTACGAAATGAACGTGTACTGGCAAGCCTGCAAGTTGTTTCTCCACGTCTTGCACACCTTTCAATATGTTATAGATATTAGATAAAGTTTATAATAAATCACTTTTCCTATCATATCAAAAAAAACCTATGTCTGTCTGCTGAAAAATCAGGAAAACTCTGTTACAAAAAAAACAATTTATAAAGTTCTATCTTCCATGATAAAATATCTTTTAAATCAAAATTTTCTTTCATTAAAAAGGGGTGCTCCAAATGATTCCACCAAAACTAAAACAAGGTGATGAAATTCGAGTTATTTCACCTGCTTGTAGTTTAAGTATTGTTTCCGATTATAATCGTGAGCTTGCTATTAAGCGGCTCACAGATATGGGCTTTCGTATTACCTTTTCAAAAAACGCTGAAGAAGTTGATCGTTTTGCTTCTTCTTCCGTTTCTTCACGAGTGCAAGACCTTCATGAAGCTTTCGCCGACTCCAATGTAAAAGCAATTTTAACAACACTTGGAGGATATAATTCCAACGGACTGTTGCAGCATATAGATTATGACTTAATTCGCAAGAATCCTAAAATTTTCTGTGGTTATTCTGATATTACTGCTTTAAGCAACGCTATTTATACAAAAACGGGTCTCATTACATATTCAGGTCCTCACTTCTCTTCATTTGGAATGGAGAAAGGGCTTGATTATACAGTAGATTACTTTTTAACATGCATGACTTCTGCAGAACCTATCGAAATACATCCCGCTGAAACGTGGAGCGATGACCCTTGGTATATTGACCAAGAAAATCGAACTTTCTTCCAAAATAAAGGATATGTTTCTATACATGAAGGTGAAGCAATTGGAGAAATTGTTGGTGGTAATATGAGTACCTTTAATTTACTACAAGGCACAGCATATATCCCGAGCTTACGAGATAAAATATTATTTTTAGAAGAAGATGCTCTCTCAGGAAAAGCTACGGTTAAAACTTTTGATCGTTACTTACACTCTCTCATTCAACAACCAGATTTTGAACATATAAAAGGCATTGTGATTGGAAGACTACAAAAAGGATCTGAAGCCGTCATAGAAGATATCCAAGAAATGATCTATTCAAAACAGGAACTTTCTCACATTCCTGTAATTGCAAATGCCAACTTTGGACATACAACACCGATTTTTACCTTCCCAATTGGCGGACGCGTAAAAATCATTTCCAGCCAAACACACACATCCATTACACTTTTAACTCACTAAAAAAGGAGCGAATGATTCGCTCCTTTTTTAGTGCAATTGCTTTAAAGCTTTTTCTGGAATTTCTTCTTTTGAAATTTCAGCCCAGCTTTTTCCCTGCATTCCCTTCGCATAAATTTTTATAAAAGCACCTGTATGTAGTTGACGATTCACCATTTTTTTGATGACTTGCGGCTTTCCATCCTCTGTATATCCTTTAAATGTATACAAATATTCATCGTCTTTTTTCTCACCCTTATTTATAACCGCGTAATAATCTTGTATCTCTTTATTTGAAAAGAAATTATCGACAAAAGCCCCGACACCTTCTGTTTTTGTTTGCAAATAATATGCCGTACCACCTAAAAGGATAGCAAAAACGGCTAAAACTCGAATTACCAATTTCATATATGCGCCTCCTGTTGATATATCTTTTGATCCTTCACATACTCATATCTGTATTATACGGAAAAGGGTATACTATACTCTATTGAAATGTATTACATTTTCCTTACACTATTGTAAGAAAAATGTTCTTTGTAGTATTTTCCTAATAAAAAATTTTTCCATTCGAGCAAATTCTGTATTATTATTGAATAATACAAATTTTTATAACAAATATCAAAAAGGAGACAGTTTTCAAATGGCTATCTTGCAAGGTTTAGCACTACTACTTGTTGTACTTTTTCTTTTCACGCTCTTTAGTTACCGTGCTCCTTACGGAATGAAGGCAATGGGTGCTTTAGCTAACGCTGCAATCGCAAGCTTCCTTATTGAAGCATTTCACCGTTATATCGGTGGCGAGATGTTTCATAACAGCTTTTTGCAATCGGTTGGGGAAGCCTCCGGTAGTATGAGCGGTGTCGCAGCTGCCATTTTAGTGGCACTCGCAATTGGTGTATCCCCCGTATATGCTGTTTTAATTGGGATTGCCACTAGTGGATTTGGTATTTTACCAGGCTTTTTCGCTGGATATGTTTGCGCCTTTGTCGTAAAATTCCTCGAAAAGAAATTGCCAGCTGGTGTAGAATTTTTAGCAATCTTATTCATTGCAGCACCACTTTCACGCGGAATGGCCATGCTTATGGATCCCGTTGTAAATGCAACGCTTGGAAAAATCGGCTCTATTATTTCAATCGCAACTACAGAAAGCCCAATTATTATGGGGATTATGCTTGGCGGGCTCATCACAGTTATCTCTACATCTCCATTAAGCTCCATGGCACTAACTGCTATGTTAGGACTAACAGGTTTACCAATGGCTATTGGTAGTCTTGCAGTAGCGGCCTCTGCTCCAATGAACTTTATTTTCTTTAAACGTTTAAAGATTTGTTCAAAGAAAGATACAATTGCGGTAGCAATTGAACCATTAACACAAGCTGATGTTGTTGCAGCAAATCCAATTCCAATCTATACGACAAATTTTGTCGGTGGTGCACTTGCTGGTATTATTACATCCTTATTCCAACTGGTAAACAATGCACCTGGTACAGCATCACCAATTCCAGGACTTCTTGTTCTCTTTGGATTTAACGATGTAATGAAAGTAGCAATTGCTGCTGTACTATGCGGAATCGTCACTACAATCATTGGCTATATCGGAACAATCGTTTTCCGCAAATATCCAATTCGTTCTGCTGATGAAATTCGCGGCATCACTTCAAAAGAAAAAGCTGCATAGGAAAAAGGAGCTAGTCTCAAATAATGAGACTAGCTCCTTTTTTCTTATAAGCATATATCGAACTTTGCGGAAGCATCGATATATGAGATACAAGCCGCTTCCGCTTTTACTTATCCAGCTACAACGGCTAGAATGCTCGGTGGCTTCACTTCTTCCTGCGAGGCAAAAATCGCCTCTACGTCTGAAGATCCATCCCCCTCCCATTCTGAACAAGCCGCTTTCGCTTTTACTTTACCCAACCAAGCAGCATTTCCCGCACGAATTTGCTTGCTGCGATTGGTGTTTGATCACTATGGTCGTAGATTGGAGCTACTTCTACTAAATCCGCTCCGACTACATTTATATCTGAATTTGCAATTGCTACGATGGAATCTAATAATTCTTTAGATGTGATACCGCCAGCTTCTAGTGTTCCTGTTCCAGGAGCATGTGCTGGATCCAATACGTCGATGTCAATTGTGACATAAACTGGGCGTCCTGCAAGTTTTGGCAATACTTCCTTTAACGGCTCTAACACTTCAAATTTATATAAGTTCATGCCCACTTCTTTTACCCATTCAAATTCTTCTTTCATACCAGAACGAATCCCGAAAGAATATACGTTTTCCGGACCAATCAAATCACATACTTTACGAATTGGCGTAGCATGGGATAAAGGCTCTCCTTCATATGACTCACGTAAATCAGTATGAGCATCCATATGAATGATTGCTAAGTCCGGATATTTTTTTGCCATTGCCTTAAAAACTGGCCAAGACACTAGGTGCTCACCGCCAAGACCTAGTGGAAACTTACCGGCATCTAATAGTTTTGTTACATATTCTTCAATCATGTCTATACTGCGCTGTGGGTTTCCGAATGGTAGCGGAATATCACCAGCATCAAAATATTTTACTTCTTCTAGTTCACGATCTAAATATGGACTGTATTCCTCTAGCCCAATTGATACTTCACGAATACGTGCAGGGCCAAAACGAGATCCTGGACGGTAACTTACTGTCCAATCCATTGGCATCCCGTAAATAACTGCCTCTGCCTCTTCAAAACTTGGATGACTTTTAATAAATACTTTACCTGAATAAGCTTCATCAAAACGCATATTCTTTTCCTCCTTATGTGGAACCTAAGGTATCCCAACCTTTCATTATTTCTCAAATTTGGAGCGCTGTACTCCTCTTTCTCGATTTACCTCAATCTTCTTTTAGCGACGAGAAGATTATTTTATTTATCGAAGTGTAAGTAGCTAGCATGCTCAAATCTTTTGGACGCGCACCTTAAATGAGCTACTTACACTTTCATCTATTGTCCAGCTATAGCGGCTAGAATACTCGGTGGCTTCGCTTCTTCCTATTCTGAACGAGCCGCTTCCACTTTTCTATTTAATTAAATCCCCAACGAATTTTGGTAATACAAATGCTGCTTTATGCATTTCTTTTGTGTAATATTTCGTTTCAATTTCGTGGAAACGCTCTTCACTTACTTCTAATGGATCGTGCTTTTTAGATCCAATTGTGAATGTCCAAAGTCCACTTGGATACGTTGGAATATTTGCAGTGTATAGACGTGTAATTGGGAAAATTTCTTTTACGTCTTTAAACACATTTGAAATTAATTCCGGTGTAAACCAAGGGTTGTCCGTTTGTGCAACGAAAATACCGTCTTCTTTTAATGCTTTAGAGATTCCAGCATAAAATCCTTTTGTAAATAAGTTTACTGCTGGCCCTACTGGCTCTGTAGAGTCAACCATGATTACGTCATATTCGTTTTCGCTTTCTGCGATGTGTAGGAAACCGTCGCCTACTTTCACTTCAACGCGCTCGTTATCTAACGCACCTGCAATTGATGGCAAGTACTGTTTAGAGTACTCGATTACTTTACCATCGATTTCAACAAGCGTTGCTTTCTTTACGCTTGGGTGTTTTAACACTTCACGAATAACACCGCCATCGCCGCCGCCTACAACTAATACATTTTCAGGGTTTGGATGCGTAAACAAAGGTACATGAGCTACCATTTCATGATACACAAACTCATCCTTTTCCGTTGTCATAACCATGCCATCTAAAATAAGCATGTTTCCGAATTCTTCTGTTTCAACCATATCAAGCTTTTGAAATTCTGTTTGCTCCGTATGTAACGTGCGGTTAATACGCGCCGTAATTCCAAAATGTTTTGTTTGTTTTTCAGTGAACCATAGTTCCATCGTACAATCACGCCTTTCGCTGCAAATTTATAATAGGACATCATTAATGTCCCCTAACAAAAATAAAACAAAACATACAAAAAGTATAGTTAAAAGTACAAAAATACCGAAAATACATTTTAGTCAGACCGTTTTTGTTCGTGTATAAAAAAGATTCCTTCTATGACAACAAAGAAAACCCTTTCTTAAGAAAGGGATTTTGTCTCTCCTTTTGTGTCCTCCAAAAATTTACTTGCGCGCTCTAAACTATTCTCTAATTCTGCTTTCACGCGCTGCATTTGCTTCATTTTTATATCTAGTGTTTGCACTTGATTCTCGAGCATGTTCTTAATTTCTCGAATAACTTCACGATCACTTGGATTATCACTATTTCGCCTTTGCTCCATACGCTCTTTTAATGATAAGAAATGCTGCATTTCTTGAAGGGTGATTCCTAACACTTCTTTTGCTTCTACAATTTTTTTAATACGTGCAATGTCCTCATCTGTGTAAAGACGAATATTCCCTTCACTACGCTCTGGCGGATGAATTAAACCAATTTCCTCATAATAACGAAGTGTACGTTTTGTTAATCCAACTTGCTTTGTTACTTCATCAATTTTATACATGTTTATTCCTCCTCTCATTACATTATTATATTTTACGTTAACGTTAACTTTAATTCGAGTATTATATGTAAATGTTTGTCATATATATAAATCCATTTTAATTTTTCGACATCTAAATCCCTGCTATGCAGAATAAAAAGTAACCTACACTCGTTTGCTCGTTCTGTTTTTACTTCGCATGTGGCAGAAAAAGGCCCTGACCGCTTCTATGCATGAATAGATGCTCTCTCCCATCTAAAAAGAGGGGGTTTTATGTCGGTTTTTTAATTGATGTATATATAGATTGTATTTTTTTTATAGCAGTTTCATAATGGAAGAAATGAAACGATAAGGAGATTCTTAGATGAAAAAACCACTTATTTTTGCCCATCGCGGAGTTAAAGGAACACACCCAGAGAATACAATGATTGCGTTTCAAGAGGCCGAGCTTATTGGTGCTGATGGCATCGAACTTGATGTTCACCTTTCAAAAGATGGAGAGCTTGTTGTCATTCATGATGAAACGGTTGATCGTACAACAAATGGAGTGGGACTTGTTTCTGAAAAGACAGTGAAAGAATTACAAGCTCTTGATGCTGGTAGCCATAAAAATCCTTCTTTTCACGAAGCAAAAATTCCAACATTACGTGAAGTATTCACTTGGCTCTCCACAACAAATTTGCAATTAAATATCGAATTAAAAACAGATGTCATTCACTATCCAAAGATCGAAGAGAAAGTTATCGAGCTTGTACGTGAGTACCATTTATCAAATCAAATTATATTTTCATCATTTAACCATGATTCTGTTTCCGTACTTGCAAAAATAGCTCCTGAAATTCCAAGAGCTATTTTATACGATGAACCCCTTGCCGATCCAATTGCTGAGGCAAAAAAACGAGAAGCAGCTGGATTACATCCTAATTTCCGGCTGTTAACAAAGGAATTTGTTCAATCAGCCCAGCAGCAAGGATATGTCTTCCGTCCTTATACAATCAATGAATATAAAGATTTACAAACCATGATTGATTACGGCATAGACGTTATTATTACAGATTGGCCTATACGCGCTTTTGAGCTCCTTTCTTAATTGAAAGGGCTCTTTTTCATTTTGCACACTTCGTTGTTTAAAATACGAAAAAACCCTCAATACTAGTAAAAGGATATAATGAGGGGATGAAAAAGATGGACCAAACTGTGAATCCAAAACTAAAAAAATATAAACGTCTTTTCTTCACCACACTTTTTTCATGTGTTCTTTTGTTCGTTTTTTCCTTTTTTATTATCATTATAGCGGCAAAAATCATGGGGCCTCCTCCCGTTGCGGTTCCACAAACGAGCTTCTTCTATGCTAATGATGACACTGTTATGGGACAAAGCAATGGCATACAAAAACGCTATAACGTCTCACTTGAACAAATTTCTCCTTATGTTAAAGATGCAACACTTTCCATTGAAGACCAAAGATTCTATCACCATCATGGTTTCGATATAAAGCGAATTGCCGGTGCAATCATTGCAGATATAAAAGCAATGGCAAAGGTACAAGGTGCTAGTACGATTACACAGCAATACGCTCGTAATCTGTATTTAGATCATGATAAGACATGGAAACGTAAATTATTAGAAGCAATGTATACCATTCGACTTGAAGTCAATTATAGTAAGAATCATATTTTAGAAGGATATTTAAATACGATTTATTATGGGCACGGCGCTTACGGTATTGAAGCAGCTTCTCGTATGTATTTCAATAAAACAGCAAAAGACTTAACATTAGCAGAAGCTAGTATGCTCGCTGGTGTTCCAAAAGGGCCTAGCCTGTATTCACCTTATTTAAAGGAAGCACGGGCGAAACAAAGACAATCCCTTATTTTAGATGAGATGGTCGAGCAGGGCTATATTACAAAAGAGCAAGCATCCTCTGCAAAAAAGGAGAAGCTTGCATTTGCTTCATTAGATACGAAAGAAGTCGCAGAAGTGGCGCCTTATTTTCAAGACGCTGTACAAGCCTCTCTCCTTCACGATGCTGGGCTCGATGAACAAGCATTACAGCGCGGTGGACTTCGCATTTATACAACACTAGATCCAAAGCTACAAGCAATAGCAGAGCAATCCATTAAGGATAATATTCCAGAATCAACGGATATACAAACGGCTCTTGTCTCAATGAATCCGAAAACGGGAGAAGTAGCGGCACTTGTAGGTGGAAAAGATTATGAAGCAAGTCAATTTAACAGAGCGATCCAAGCTGCTCGTCAACCAGGTTCCACTTTTAAACCATTTCTATATTACGCTGCATTAGAAAAAGGATTTACACCAGCAACCCGTTTAAAAAGTGAATATACCGTGTTTACATTAGGAGATGGTGTTTCTAAATATAAACCGAAAAACTATAAAGACTATTATGCGGATGATTTTGTTACAATGGCACAAGCTCTCGCGGTATCAGATAACGTATATGCTGTAAAAACAAATTTATTTTTAGGGGAAGATTCTCTCACAAAAACAGCGAAACAATTTGGTATTACAAGTTCATTAAAAGATGTCCCATCCCTTGCCCTTGGTACTTCTCCTGTAAAACCAATTGAAATGGTTAACGCCTATAGTATGTTTGCCAACGGAGGAAAACAAATAAAACCGACCTTTATTCGCCGCGTTGTCGATCACGAAGGAAACATTTTATACGATGCGCATTTAGAGAGTAAACAAGTACTCGATAAAAATAATACGTTTGTCATGGAAGAAATGATGACGGGTATGTTTAATCAAAAGTTAAGTGGATATGCTTCTGTGACAGGGCAATCACTCCTTCCAAAGCTATCGCGCACATACGCAGGAAAATCTGGCTCCACTGAAACGGATAGCTGGATGATTGGTTTCACGCCGCAGCTCGTAACAGGCGTCTGGGTCGGATACGACAAGCCGAAATCTATTTCCAATCCAGCCGAACAGGGCTATGCCAAGAAGATTTGGGCTGATACGATGGAAAAAGGATTAGACGGTCAGCCTAAAAAAGAATTCAAACAACCAAGTGATGTTGTAGCTTTAGACATCAATCCTGAAAATGGGAAAATCGCAACAAAAGGATGCCCGACTTCTGTAAAAATGTATTTTACAAAAGGAACAGAACCGACTGAATATTGTATGGATCATGTCGATGATAAGGAAGAATTCGAGAAGGCTGGAAAAGAGAAGAAAAAGGACAGCTGGTGGAAAAAGTATTTTCCGTGGTAAATTTGTACCCTCATTATATCGGTGCCTAGGCAATATGCAGCATAAATAATAAAACAAAGGCTACCAGGAATACCCCTGGTAGCCTAAAAAATTTACCCCGATTCATGAGGGCTGATAAATCAGCGGGGAATTTTTAAAAAACCACTGATTAAAGTTTCACTTTATTCTCCTAATAATGCATGACGCAATTCTTCACTAGATTCGTTCCAAATTGCTTCATTATGTTCTTTTAAGAACGTTCCAAGCACCTTTTTAGACGCATCATCCATATGGTCAACCATGATGTGACGCTTTAATGATTTATCCATCTTGTTCACGTGCTCTGGAAGTGACTTATAACCACGGCGAATTTCACGATCAACTGTCATCTCACAAGCTGTTACACCTGCATAATAACCACCTTTTGCCGTTCTTTCAATCGTTACCCATACAAGCCAATACGGCTTTCCGTTTGGAACTTCATCTTTATTTTTTAAGAATTTAATTCCTTTTTCTACAGTGCTACGCGCATGCATTGCGCCAATATCAACGAATGCATTTTGCTCTAATACATCTACGAAAACAGGTGAAATATTTTCTAAGCTTAGCGCTCCAACACCAAAGCCACCATGCCCATCTGTTGAATCGTTCTTCACAATATTAAAACCGATTTTTTTCTTTTTCTCTGTCATATGTAAACTCCTCCTCACTCATGTATTACATTAACCCAAATATAGGTGCAATGATATTTTGTAAAAACCCATACACATACGGGATTACTACATTGAAAATGGGTTGAATTGTATAATTACTAAGTGGTGTAATAACTAGAATTAACAACGCAATTGATCCGTATTTTTCATACTGGGTCATTTTCGTACGAATATTTGCTGGTGCTAAGTCTTCAATTACACGATACCCATCGAGCGGCGGAATCGGTAATAAATTGAAAACAAGTAACACAATATTAAGGAAAATAAAAATTTGGAAGAATTGACCTAATGTATCTGCCACCGCAAATGGAATAGCATCTAGTACTCCAAACTTTAACAAACTGCACCAAATAATTAAACCGATAGCACTTAGGATTAGATTACTAATCGGTCCTGCAATAGAAACTAGTACACCAGCAAGACGTGGCTTTTTGAAATTATACGGGTTAACAGGTACTGGGCGTGCCCAACCAAAACCAAGAATTAATACAGCAATCAGCCCGATTGGATCTAAATGAGCCATTGGCGATAATGTTAAACGGCCTTGTCTTTTCGCTGTATCATCACCAAACTTATATGCAACATATGCATGTGCAAATTCATGTACAGATAACGCAATAATAATCGCCATTGCTACCAGTGGAATTTGGTGCAGTGGATATCTAAATAACTGATCCATACTTCATCTCCTCTTCATTCTGTCAAAAAAAGAAAATATTTGTTTTTTCGATTGTTCTTCCTTAGAATCCGTTATAATAAGATTGTAACTTACATAAAAGGAGCGATTGTACATGCCATACGTAACAGTGAAAATGTTAGAAGGACGCACAGAAGAACAAAAGAAAGCTCTCGCTGAGAAAGTAACTACAGCAGTAAGCGAAACAACTGGTGCTCCTGAAGAAAACATCGTTGTTTTCATCGAAGAAATGTCTAAAAATCATTATGCAGTTGGCGGAAAACGCTTAAGCGACAAATAATTTCAGGTTTCTTTAATAAGAAGCAGTCCTCAGACTGCTTCTTATTTCTTTCCTTCTAATAGCTGAATGATTTTTTCTTTATATTTTCCTTTTCTTCCACCTTCATAGATTACATCATGTGGATAAAACAACTTTTGATCCGTTCTCTTCTTACCGGTAATCGCCTCGACAATATCCGATTCACGAGAAAGCTCCCTGAGCTCTCCGTTTGGCATAAGAAGTAAGATTGGAAGACGTTCCTCTTCTTCCCCTGCTCGGTAAAAGTCATACGGTAAATCCGATGTTGAATCAACAACTAAATAGTATTCTGGATCAAGTCCAATTTTTTTGAATAGACTACTTAATTCCATCCAATTATCTAAACCATGCTTCTCTGTAAACTCTACATATTTAAAGAGATTGCGATTCATAAAGCGGCGACATAAATCGCTTAAAATTTGATCGTCTTCATCTTGCCATACTTGGAAGTAGTAATACATTACGTTCTCATCTAGCTTTAAATAATCCTCTACTGTTACTTCTTCTTCAAATAAAGAATAGAAATGAACAGGGTGATACTTAAATGTGTAATACTGCTCATGCAATGTTTTTGCGCGGTGTAAAATTTTTGTTAAAATCACTTCAGCACTCCGCGTTACTGGATGGAAATACACTTGCCAGTACATTTGATAACGGCTCATAATATAATGCTCAACAGCATGCATACCGCTATTTTTAATGACAACTTGATCATCATATGGACGCATAACACGCAGCATACGCTCCATATCAAAATTTCCATACTTTACGCCAGTAAAATAAGCATCTCGCAATAAATAATCCATACGATCTGCATCAATTTGGCTTGAAATCATACTAATAGCTAATTTATTATTAGAAGTCTTAGCAATGACATCTGCCACCTTCTGCGGAAACTCACGGTCCACACGGCTTAACACATCATTGATTTCCGTATTACCAACAATAATTTTTTGAGTAAACTTCTCATGATCTAATGAAAAAACCTTTTCAAACGAATGAGAGAACGGGCCGTGTCCAACATCATGAAGTAATGCTGCACATAAACATAACAATCTATCTTCTGCATTCCAATTTGGCCTGCCATCAAATACATCATCAATCATACGACGAATAATCTCATATACACCTAATGAATGAGTAAAGCGACTATGTTCCGCACCGTGAAATGTAAAAAATGTCGTTCCAAGCTGCTTAATACGGCGCAGACGTTGGAATTCTTTCGTTCCGATTAAATCCCAAATCACGCGATCACGCACGTGTACATATTTATGTACTGGGTCTTTAAACACTTTTGTTTCGCTGAGTTTGTCATTTAAATATACCATTGACATCCCCCTTTCTTTACCGCATTCTTACTTTATTATAAACGAAATAGGAAAGAGAAAGAAATGAAAGACTATATAAAGTGAAACTTTAATCAGTGGGGATTCTTCATCCCCACTGATTATTAGTTGAACCAATCGGGCTTTTACGGGCAATTTATCTCCCACCTAACCTCTTTGCTTTCGACGAATTTTGAGGTGGGAGTATTACTGCCCGTTAATGCGGGATAAATCCCCTAATATAAAGAAAATCACCTTTACCAAAGCAAAAGTGATTTTCTTTATATATTATTTTCCTAAAACAAAATCAGCAACTTCATCTAAAACCATTTCTTTACCAAGCGGGAAGTATCCTTTGTTTAGGTCTTCATTCTTGATTGTAAATACACGGTTGTTCTTAACAGCGTTCATGTTCTTCCAAATTGTTTCTTCTTGGAATTCTTTTAAGCGCTGAGAACCATCGCCAGTTGTAAATACGAATAAGTAATCTGGGTTGTAATCGATTAATGCTTCTTTTTGTACTTGTACGAGCGGTTTGTCAGTTGGTGT
Organism: Bacillus sp. NPDC094106; assembly: GCF_044764345.1. Lineage (NCBI taxonomy): Bacteria > Bacillati > Bacillota > Bacilli > Caryophanales > Bacillaceae > Bacillus > Bacillus sp. NPDC094106. The sequence continues at coordinate 116,447 of NZ_JBIWHY010000007.1, forward strand.
ACCTTGAACTGCTGGTAATTGTAAGTCTTTAAAGATTACGCTACCGTAACCATAGTCACCATATACGCGGAATGCATTTGGATATGCAGCCATTTCCATGAATTTCGCATCACCAGTTTTTGCAATGATTTTATCATGTAATTTGCTTGCTTTTTCATCATATTTCTTCAACCATGCTGTTGTTTCTTTTTCTTTATCAAAGATTTTACCTAGTTCTTCAAACTTTGGACGCCATTGATCTAGGGGCGTTTTTAACATTACTGTTGGCGCAATTTTAGATAATTGATCATAAATTTTTTCTTGACGATTGTTTACAAGAATTAAATCTGGTTTTGCAGCCGCTACTGCTTCAATGTTAATTTGGTCACCCCAAGCAGATCCAACTGGTTTTACACCTTTTAATTGATCGGCAATATGTGCATCGATTTTTTCTTGGGTTGTATTTGCAGTAATGATTGGTTTCATGCCAAAGATTAATAATTCTTCTGTTGAACCACTAAGGTCAGCAATTTTCTTTGGGTTTGCAGGAATTTTAATTTCCCCTTTTGCATGTTGTACAGTGTGCTCTTCAACCTTCGTATCTGCTTTCTTTTCTTCTTTCTTATCGGAAGAACAAGCTACAAATAGTACAGAAGTAACTACTAGTACCATTGCTAGTAATGCTGCTTTGAATTTCTTCATATTTCCACTCCTTCTGGATATTTCTCTTACAAGTTGTATATAACTATAAGAAACTACAAACAACTTTAAGTTGATATATATTTACTAATTGTTGTATGTAACCCGTCCTAACGGGCGTTCAACTTCCCATCTCGAACGAGAAGCTCAACGTCCATTAGAATGGTCCCTCCTATTAAGAGTAGGAGGGGAATCATTCATCTATGCTTTCTTACGCAATTGATTATTAATCATCATTAAATCGTATGTTAAACAAATCGGTTTACAGTTCACCGGACATGGAACAATTTGTGCTTCAATTTCAAACACTTTACGAAGTGTTTCACTTGTCATAACTTCATCTGGTGTTCCTTGTTTCATTAGCTTGCCAGCTTTTAATGCAATCATATGATCTGAAAAACGAGATGCATGATTTAAATCATGGATAACCATAACAATCGTGCGGCCTTCTTCTTGATTTAACTTCTTCAATAAATTTAATACTTCAAGCTGGTGGGCCATGTCTAAGTATGTTGTCGGTTCATCTAGCACAAGTAAATCCGTTCCTTGCGCAAGAGCCATTGCAATCCATACACGTTGACGTTGACCACCTGATAAAGCTTCCGCTGGACGGTTTGCAAATTCAGTCATCCCGGTTACTTCAAGCGCCCAGTGAATGTAACGATAATCTTCTTCTTTCAACGTGCCAAATCCCTTTTGATGAGGAAAGCGGCCATACGAAACAAGTTCAAACACAGTAAGACCTGTTGGCACTTCTGCAGTCTGTGGTAGAATCGCCATTTTTTTTGCGATTTCTTTTGTCGGCTGCTTCTCAATTGCTTTCCCATCAAGATAAACAGTGCCTCGTTTTGCCTTCAAAATACGAGAAGCTGTTTTTAACAACGTTGATTTCCCGCAGCCATTTGGTCCAATAATCGTTGTCATTTTCCCTTCTGGAATTCCCACCGATAATCCGTCAATAATTAACCCTTCATTATAGCCAACAGATACCGAATCAACCGCTAAAGTTGCCATATAAAAAGCCTCCCTTTATTTTGTCCTCATAAGTAAATAAATGAAATATGGTGCACCAATTACAGAGATAACAAGGCCGACTGGTATTTCTGACGTCGTTAGTACACTTCTTGAAATCAAATCTGCAAATAGCAGCAGAAATGTTCCAATTAATGCCGCTGTTGGCAACATAATTTGATGTTTTCCACCGACAAGGCGCCTCGCTAAATGCGGTGCCATTAAACCAATAAAACCAATTCCACCCGCAACCGCCACAGATGCACCAGCTAAACAAACTGCAATAAATAATAATTTACGTCTTTCTTTTTCTACATTTACCCCAAGACCAACTGCGGCTGAATCTCCTAGGTTCATTACATTTAACACATGCGCTTTACGAATCGCAAGTGGTAAAAAGATGAGCATCCATGGAAGTACACTTAATACAAACTTCCAATCTGTTCCCCATAAACTACCTGCTAACCAAATCGTTGCAAAGCGGAAGTCATTGGATGTCATTTTCATCGAAAAGATTAAATTAACAGCACCAAATCCAGCTGCAACTGCAATACCAACAAGTATTAAACGAGTTGATGAAACACCGTCTTTCCATGCCAGCACGGAAATAATAACTGCTGCTAATATGGCACCGACCAATGCGAAAAATGGAAGAATGAATACAGATAAAAGCGTACCAGTCCCAACTTTTCCGAAAAAGAAATATACGAAAACGACAACCGTTAATCCTGCTCCGGCGTTAATACCAATAATGCCTGGATCAGCGAGTGGATTTCGTGATAAGCCTTGCATAATTGCACCTGATACAGCTAACGCTGAACCAACTAAGATAGCAATAATCATACGTGGCATACGAAATTCAAACAAAATAACTGACTGATCTTCTGCGCCTAGTCCAACCAATGATTTCAATACATCTATTGGTGGTATTTTAAATGTTCCCGTATTTAAGCTAATCAGAAATACGGAAAAGATTAATCCCGCTAAAATTGCTAAAATTGAAATGTTCTTTTTTGTTAAGACACTCATCCTCACATTTTTCCTCTCCCTTCATTACGAGCTAAGTAGAGGAAGAATGGGACACCAATTAATGCTGTAATCGCTCCGATTGGTGTTTCAAATGGTGGATTAATAATTCGCGATAACATATCAGCGCATTCAATTAACAACCCACCTAATACAGCTGAGCATGGGATAACCCACCTATAATCTGATCCAACAAGAAAACGCGTCATGTGCGGAATGACAAGTCCAACAAATCCAACTGATCCTGCCATTGATACGGCTGAACCTGTTAACACAAGAACAAGCACTGTTCCAATAAATTTGATAAGCGTTGTATTTTGACCAAGCCCAATCGCAATTTCTTCACCAAAACTCAAAATTGTAATGTATCTCGACATCATAATTGCTATAACGAGACAAACCATTCCGATTGGCAATAACATATCAATACTTTCCCACTTCACACCAGAAACACCGCCTGCATTCCACATACTCACCTCTTGAGAAAGGTTGAAATACAAAGCAATTCCAGAAGAAACAGCACCAAGTAAAGCACTGATTGCTGCCCCAGCTAACGCTAACTTAACAGGTGTTAATCCGCCTGGTGAAGAAGCACCAATACCGTATACAATACTTGCACCAAATGCTGCTCCAACGAAAGAAGCAATAACAAACATTAAATATGGCGAATTTGGGAAAAATGCATACATAATTGCAATCCCAAACACAGCTCCATCAGTAATCCCCATTAATGATGGCGATGCGAGTGGATTTCGCGTCATCCCTTGCATAATTGCACCTGATACAGCTAAAAAAGCACCTGCGACCACGCCACCAATTGCTCTAGGCATACGAAGCTCCCAAATAACATTGTGATGTGTTAAAGACCCATCAAACTGAAAGACAGCTTGCCATACAGTCTTCAAACTAATATCTGCTGCTCCAAATGAAATAGAAACAGCCATGCTTAAAGCTAATAAAATTGTGCCTGCTATTAAAATAATAGAAGCAATGAGCGGTCTACTCTTAACCTCTTTGACATTCACTTCTTGTTGTTCTATACTCCTCGCGCTTGCTTCCATCCCTCAACCATCCTAACCAACAACGTATATTTAACAAAATGAGATTTATTCTCAATAAACACCAAAAAGAAAAGTGGGATTACCCACTATCCATTTTAATTTTTCGACATCTAAATCCCTGCTATGCAGAATAAAAAGTAACCTACACTCGTTTGCTCTTTCTGTTTTTACTTCGCATGTGGCAGAAAAGGGCCCTGACCGATTCTATGCATGGCCAGATGCTCTCTCCCACCTAAAAAGAGGAGTGTTATGTCGGTTTTTTAATTGATGTATGTATGCATTTGATAATGATTATCATGATCATATACTTCATTCTACCTATTACTCCAAAAGACTGTCAACCATTATTTTGTAATATAAAACTAATGTACTTGGTATAAAACCAATCTCATAATATAAAGTTTACCCGCTAATACGTCGCCAATTGATACCATTTACCTTTTTCTTCCCCTTGTTTTGGAATGATTTCCAGCTTTAATTGCATAAAAAAAGAAGAGTAAAATGTTCACTCTTCCTTTTCTTACTTATTTAATTTTGCCTCGATTTTCTTAATCAGTTCATCTTCATTTGGCGCTGCAACTGGACGGTTATTCACAAAAGCGAATGATTTTTTACGACCTGGCCCACAATAAGATTGACATCCAACTTCAATACTTGCACATGAATCTACCTTTTTGAGCTTTGGTATCAACGTCTTAATGTTCGTTGCCTGACAATCATCACACACACGAAATTCGTTTCCCATTATATATAACACTTCCTCTATTTTAAACTTTTCACAAGTACATTTAACAATAAACACTAAATGGTATTTTACCGCTCTTTGGTGCTCGATGCAAGTCTTCCATTGTAGTCCTAACCCTTGCTTTTCCATTTATTTTTCCCTTCATAAGCTTCTGTCATTCGTACATATATTTCTTACCTTCATCAAAATCTACCATATTTTTAAAAGCTTTGTATAAAAGCAATTTTTTTTGCCCATTATAAAAATAGGAAGTTCATAAAAAGAAAGGGAGTTGAATCTATGAAAGTAAGACAAGATGCTTGGACAGATGAAGACGATTTATTACTTGCTGAAACCGTCCTTCGCCATGTTCGAGAGGGAAGTACACAATTAAATGCATTTGAAGAAGTTGGAGATCAATTAAATCGTACATCAGCGGCTTGTGGTTTTCGTTGGAACGCTGTTGTCCGCTACAGCTATGAGCAAGCTCTTCAGCTAGCAAAAAAACATCGTAAAGATAAAATGCGTTCTGCTGGTGGTGAACAAGCGAAAAAACGCCTGCTTTATACCCCTCCAGCTTCAGCAGTAATAACTGCCCATGACGAACCAGTTACAAAAGAAGCTATTCCATATTCGGAGCCATCTGTTTCTAAAACTTCTCTAACAATGCAAGATGTCATTTACTTCTTACAAACAGTTGGATCTTCAAACGTAAAAGTAACGGCACTTGAAAACGAGAATACGAGATTAAAACAAGAATTAAAAGCACAAGTGCTTCGCAATGAAGAATTAGAAACGAAACTGGAAAAACTAGAACAACAATCTAATACAGTACAAGAAGATTATGAAACGCTCATGAATATTATGAACCGCGCTCGTAAATTAGCATTAATGGATGACGAAGAGCGTGCACAAACTTCTTTCCGAATGGACCGAAACGGGAATTTAGAAAAAATTGCAGAATAAAAAGGATGCGCTAACCGCATCCTTTTTATTTTGTTATAATAAAGATTGTCATTTTATAGATAAGGGGTTAGTTATATGAGCAATTCCCGTTCGATTTTATCTCAACCAGAGTGGCGTATTGTTGATCAGTCTAGCTTAGGACCGACATTTCATGCTCTGCAGTCATTCGCAATGGATGACACACTATGCACGACAATCGGAAATGGTACCTCTGCTTCAGCAATGCGTTCTTGGGTTCATTACAATACAATTGTTCTTGGCATTCAAGATTCTCGTCTTCCTCATTTACAGGAAGGGATTTCTTTTTTAAAACAGAAGAATTTCAATGTTATTGTTCGTAATTCAGGTGGTCTTGCAGTCGTACTTGATGAAGGGGTTTTAAATGTATCACTTCTATTCCAAGAAACAGAAAAGGGAATTGATATCGACCTTGGATACGATACAATGTGGCATTTAATCAAAGAAATGTTAAAGGATTACGATGTCGATATCGAGGCAAAAGAAATCGTTGGCTCTTATTGTCCTGGCAGCTATGATTTAAGCATTCGCAATCAGAAATTCGCGGGTATTTCACAGCGCCGCATTCGCGGAGGTGTAGCTGTACAAATTTACTTATGTGCTACAGGAAGTGGCTCCGAACGCGCGGCACTTGTTCGTGATTTTTACAACTTAGCAATCCAAGGTGAAGAAACAAAATTTACGTATCCAGAAATTGTACCAAGTACAATGGCTTCATTATCTGAACTACTTGGTGAAACGATTACCGTTCAAGACTTAATGATGCGCCTTTTAAAAACATTACAGCATTTCGCACCAAAATTAACACCATCACAATTAACAGTTGATGAAATTCCATTATACGAAATGAATTTACAGCGTATCATCGATCGTAATAACAAAGCACTTAATCTTGAGAAATAAGAAAAACCCCGCTACATAGCGGGGTTTTTCAATTATAGTGCTTGAGCTGCTGTAATTAAAGCTAACTTGTACACTTCTTCTTCGTTACAACCACGAGATAAATCGTTTACTGGCATATTTAAGCCTTGTAAGATTGGTCCTACTGCTTCAAATTTACCTAGGCGTTGTGCAATTTTGTAACCGATATTACCAGCTTCTAAGCTTGGGAATACGAATACGTTAGCATCACCTTTAATAACAGAACCTGGTGCTTTTTTCTCAGCTACAGATGGTACGAATGCAGCATCAAATTGGAACTCTCCATCTAATGTTAATTCAGGAGCCATTTCTTTTGCAATGCGAGTTGCTTCTACAACTTTTTCTGTTTCTGGAGATTTCGCAGAACCTTTTGTAGAGAAACTTAACATTGCAACGCGTGGATCAATGCCGAATAATTCAGCTGTCTTTGCACTTTCAATACCAATTTCAGCTAAATCTTGACTGTTTGGTGCAATATTGATTGCACAGTCAGCGAATACATATTTCTCATCTTCGCGTACCATGATAAATACGCCTGAAGTTTTTGTAACGCCTGGTTTTGTTTTAATGATTTGAAGTGCTGGACGAACTGTGTCAGCTGTAGAATGAGCTGCACCACTTACTAAACCGTGTGCTTTACCCATGTATACAAGCATTGTACCGAAGTAGTTTTCGTCTTTAAGGATTTTGCGAGCATCTTCTTCTGTTGCTTTACCTTTACGGCGTTCAACGAAAGACGCTACCATCGCATCCATTTCTTCGTATGTAGCTGGATCGTAAATATCAACGCCTGCTAATGTTAAATTCATGCTAGCAGCTTTTGCGCTAATTTCTTCTTTATTACCAACTAAGATTGGTTTTACTAATTCTTCTTTTGCTAAACGCTCTGCAGCGCCTAAGATTCTTTCATCAGTTCCTTCAGGAAGTACAATAGAAATGCCTTTTCCTTGAACTTTTTCTTTTACTGTTGTAAATAAATCGCTCACAAATAAACCCTCCTACAAATGTTAAAAAAACTCTACCTTTAAGAATACTTCTTTTCATCTATATTTTAAACTTATAGCTCCTAAAAAATAGGCAAAATTAAAATGATTATATTTTCGCAAAATTCAGTTGGTTGATTTTCCATCTATCTATGGATATAAAGACATATACACTCCTCTTTCTAGCATTTTCAATTGTGACAATTTTATGCACCAAAGCTTTACATAGGTAACTTTAAAACTATATATGCTATAGTTAACGTGTAAAATATCATTAACTGAGGTGAATCGAATGAGCGAAGCAGCAAAAACGTTAGATGGTTGGTATTGTTTACATGATTTACGTTCTATCGACTGGGCAGCATGGAAAACATTATCTAGTGACGAACGTGAACAAGCAATGTTTGAATTTTTAAACATCATCGAGAAATGGAATAAAACTGCGTCTGCAAAACAAGGTAGCCATGCAATGTATACCGTTGTTGGTCAAAAAGCTGATATTATGTTTATGATTTTACGTCCAACAATGGAAGAATTAAATGAAATTGAAACAGAATTAAACAAAACAACATTAGCCGAATATATGGTTCCTGCATACTCTTACGTATCTGTTGTTGAACTAAGTAACTACCTTCCAGCTGATGAAGATCCATACCAAAACCCACAAATCTTAGCACGCTTATACCCTGAATTACCAGCAGCAAATCACATTTGCTTCTACCCAATGGACAAGCGTCGTCAAGGTGATGACAACTGGTACATGCTTCCGATGGAAGAACGCAAAAAGCTTATGTACAGTCACGGCAAAATCGGTCGTCAATATGCAGGTAAAGTACGCCAAGTTATTACAGGTTCTGTTGGTTTTGATGATTATGAGTGGGGTGTAACACTATTCGCTGATGACATCCTTCAATTTAAAAAACTTGTATATGAAATGCGCTTCGATGAAGTAAGTGCTCGTTATGGTGAATTTGGAACATTCTTCGTTGGAAACATTTTACCAAGCGAAAAAGTGGCAAAATTTTTATACGTATAATACAAAAAAGGAACGAAATTCGTTCCTTTTTCTTTATATTCCACAATTCTTCTCCAAAAATCCGCTATTTTCGTCAAATTAAAACAAGAATGGACAAAATCTTGTCAAATTTCCTGTTAAATTATAACCTTTTCATATTCAAAATTATGCTAAAATGGTACGAGCTATATGCTAATAACGATGCGAAGGTGATAATGTATATGAGGAAAATCTTATCTATTTTACTAGTGTTTCTATTGTCATTTTCTTCCTTAGGAGTAACAACCTCCCATGCAGAAGAAAAAATACATATAGACGCTGCCGCTACTATTCTTTTCGATGCAGACACAGGAAAAGTACTCCACGAACAAAACCCAGATGAACTACTGGCCATTGCTAGTATGTCAAAACTCATGGTTATTTATTCCGTTTTAGAAGCGATTAAAGAAGGAAAAATTACCTGGGATACAAAAGTAAACATCTCTGATTATGCTTATGAAATTTCCCGTAACAATGAATTTTCGAACGTTCCTTTCGAAAAAGGAAGACAATATACAGTGAGAGAATTATATCATTCTATTATTATCTTCTCTGCAAATGGATCTAGTGTTGCGCTAGCAGAACTTCTTGCAGGAAGTGAAAAAAATTTCTTGAATCTTGCAAATGAACATGCGAAAAAACTAGGGTTAAAGAAATATAAATTTGTAAACGCTACAGGATTAAATAATGCTGATTTAAAAGGAAAACACCCTGAAGGAACAGATCCGAACGGAGAAAACTCCTTATCAGCTCGCGATATGGGTATTTTAGCGAGAACAATTATTACAAAGTATCCAGAAATACTAGAGGATACAAAACAAAGATTTAGAAACTTTCCAGATAACCACCCACTTCCAATTCGTATGGAAAACTGGAACTGGATGCTACCAGGCGCTGCCTTTGCTTACGAAGGGACAGACGGTTTAAAAACGGGAAGTTCAGATACAGCTGGGTATGGATTTACAATTACCGCAAAACGCGGTGACTTACGTCTTATCTCCGTTATTATTAAGACAAAATCAATGGACGAACGCTTCACAGAATCTCGTGCGTTAATTGATTACGGTTTTAATAACTTTGAAAAACAGAAATTAAAAATAGATAGAAATAACACAATTCCTGTTGTAAAAGGGAAAGAAGATTATGTAACTGTGACACCTGAAAAAGAAATAACGGTAATCACAAAAAAGGGCAGCAAACCACCTTACAAAATTTCTACTGAGGCGGATCAATCACTTGCTGAGGATGGGAAATTAGTCGCACCTATTAAAAAAGATGCAAAAGTAGGTTCACTTGTTTTAGAATCAACTGATCAATATGGATTCCTAGACGGAAGTAAAAACATGAAAATCACTGCAAAAACAACAGAAGAAGTAGAAAAGGCACATTGGTTCGTATTAACAATGCGGTCCATTGGTGGCTTCTTCTCAAATATGTGGTCAAAATTATTTGGATAATAAAAAAGCTAGCATTGCTAGCTTTTTTATTATGTTTCTCCTTCTAATACTAAAATTACTCTCCCTAAAAGTTTGTTTGATTGTCATATCTGAGTCCTTTTCCTCATACGTATGAACTAGTAATTGTTCCACACTTCACCTAGAAATAAACCTCTTTCTCTAATGCAATCCCAAAAGAGAGGTGAGACATAATGGCTGTTATCGCCCATACAGGCGAAGAAGTAAAATTATTAGCTAGGCTTATGCGTGCTGAAGCTGAAGGGGAAGGGCAACAAGGCATGTTGATGGTTGGAAATGTTGGTGTCAATCGCGTTCTTGGAAATTGTTTAGATTTTAAATCAATCCGAAATTTACGCCAAATGGTTTTTCAAAGTCCTGGTGGATTCGAAGCAACTCAGAAAGGGTACTTTTATCAACGGGCACGAGAACAAGACATCGCCCTTGCAAGACGTACAATTCAAGGGCAACGCTTTTGGCCTGCAAATTTCGCCTTATGGTTCTTTCGTCCGGCTGGTGCTTGTCCACCAACTTGGTATAACCAGGAAAATTCAGGGCGTTTTAAAAACCACTGCTTCTTTCAACCATCCGGCGAGGACTGCCCAGGTGTATATTAAAGAATGAAAACAGGGAGGGATTTTTGAATGGCACAGCAACAAAATCCATACTATGGAACGGGGTTTTATCAACCTTCAGGGGGATATATGCAACCACAACAACAAATGACGCCCCAGCAGCAGCAAGCTATGCAACAACAAGCTATGCAGCAACAAGCTATGCAGCAACCAACTGCTCAAGCACAACTTGCAGCATCTCAAGGTATGCTCCCACTAGAACAATCGTATATTGAAAATATCCTTCGCTTAAACAAAGGAAAACCAGCAACTTTTGTTATGACATATGAGCGCGGTAGTTCGCTTGGCACACAATCCTATACAGGTATTATTGAAGCAGCTGGACGTGATCACATTATCGTCAGTGAACCAAAATCCGGAAAAAGATACTTACTACTTATGATTTACTTGGATTATGTAGAATTCCCTGGAGAAATTACGTATTTTCCTACCCAACCAGCAACCTATGCTCCAAGATCATAAACAAAAGCTGGCAAATGCCAGCTTTTGTTTTTATAAACCTTTTACAACTGCGGTTCCTAGTAAAATCCATCCTACAATAAATGCTACACCACCAAGCGGTGTAATCGGTCCAAAAAATTTAATACCCGTTGTACTTAATGCATATAGGCTACCAGAGAACATGATAATTCCAGCTACCATAAACCAGCCTGCCGCACTTAAAAGAGAAGATTGAATTTTATCCATTAATAACGCAACAACGAACAATCCCCCCGCATGAAACATTTGATATGTAACTCCTGTCTTCCACACTTCTAACATTTTTGCAGAAATCTTGTTTTCTAAGCCATGCGCCCCGAAAGCCCCTAATGCGACAGATAAACCAGCTGCAATACAACCTAATAAGAAGAAAATTTTCATTAGAATTCCCCTTTTTATCTTTATGATAAGAAATTTTCACATATAAGCCAAACAATTTAACCTTTAAAAATCAAATAAAGAACTCCCATTTGCATCTGCTTCTTTCATATATACAGGTTCTCCGGAAACTGATACTACCTGCTGAGTTGTTGTCATTGGATGAGATGTTATCACTTGTGGCTGTAGTTTTGGTTCTACATACCTACTAGAATCAATCTGTTCGTCTAACAGTAAATCGCATAAAGCACGAACAACTGATAGATGTTCCTTCGCTTTTTGTCCTTCACTACTTTTTGCTTTTGCAATTTCATTTGCCATTTTATTTAAAATCTTCTCGCTAGATACTTGCATCCCTTGTCACCTCTTACTTTATAGTTCTTTATCAAATTGCTCCAATCTTTCTACTGGACCAAATACTATTATCATATCACGTTCTTGTAATTTTTCCTGCCCTGTTGGATTATGGATAATATCCCCATCCCTTAAAATCGCTAAAATTGTAACATCAAATTGATTTCTTACATTACTTTCCAGCAAAGTTTTTCCAATTAAAATAGAGCCTTTTCCAATTTGAACTTCTTCTATCGCAAAGGACTGCTCTATTCCATAAAGCACTGTATCAATATAATGAACCGTTAGTGGATTTGCAATACCTTTTGCAATATGGATTCCAGCCATACTAGATGGATTAATAACTTTAGTCGCACCAGCACGACGTAATTTCCCTTCCGTTTCTGGCTTTTCGGCTCTAGCTACAATTTTAATCTTACTATTAAGCCCCCTTGCCGTTAATGTAATAAATACATTTTCAGCATCATTTGCAACAATCGCCACTAAGCCAGCAGCCCTCGTAATTCCAGCCTTAATTAATACCTGATCTTCAGTAGCATCACCATGTACATACAAAAGTTTTTCCTTCTCTAGTACCTCTCCATCTCTATCAACAACCACAAAAGGAATCTTCTTTTCCTGTAATTCGTTTACAACTTGAAGTCCTACTCTACCACAACCACATACAATAATATGATCTTGTAACTGTGCGATTTGCTTATCCATTTTTCTCCTCCTCACTGCATGAAATAAATTCCCCTCAATAATCATCGCCGCTACTACCCCGATTGCATATGTAACAATTCCTACCCCAACTGGTATGATGAGAAGTGCGAAAATCTTCCCAGCTTGCGTTAGCGGAACTGCATCCCCGTATCCAACCGTCAATACTGTAATCATCGTCATCCAAAAAGCTTGAAACAAACTGATTTCTTCTATTATCATAAATCCAGTTGTTCCAAGGGTTACAACGAAACACATACATATCACTGCTATCAATAATTGCCTGCGTGCATTCATATCGTTCTTCAACTCTTTTCCCTATCTATATAAATCCATTTTAATTTTTCGACATCTAAATCCCTGCTATGCAGAATAAAAAGTAGCCTACACTCGTTTGCTCGTTCTATTTTTACTTCGCATGTGGCAGAAAAGTGCCCTGACCGCTTCTATGTATGCCAGATGCGCTCTCCCACCTAAAAAGAGGGGTTTTATGTCGTTTTTTAATTGATGTATATATACAATCTTTGCCAGAGGAAATGAAATACGTATATACTAGAAACGGAATCTATGAAAGAGGTTGATATCATGAAAACATTTCTTTCCGCCGTGCAATGGGCATTATTTATTTTGGCCGGAAGTCTCATTGTACCAATTAGTGTAGCCACTAGTTATGGACTCGATGGCGCTGAAGCTATTGCATTTGTACAACGAACATTATTTGTTCTTGGTTTTGCGGGCCTCCTGCAAGCTATATTTGGTCATAAGCTACCTATTCAAGAAGGTCCTGCTGGTCTTTGGTGGGGTGTCTTCTCTCTTTATACAAGTTTAGGAATCGTACTATTTGGATCAAATAATGAAACACTCCGCGTCTTGCAGTACGCTTTCCTGTTAAGCGGTATCATTTGTATTATCCTTAGTATTTTTGGACTTGTTGATAAGCTCGTTCGTTATTTCACACCAACAGTAATTGGAACTTATTTATTTCTTCTTGTTGCTCAGCTTAGTGGCTCTTTCTTAAAAGGAATGTTTGGCCTTGACGGACAACATACTGAAGTGCAAGTAAACGTATTCATTCTTTCACTCATTGTTATTTTACTATCTTTTTTCATTATGAAGCTACCTATTATTGGGCAATACTCTGTTCTTTTTAGCATTGTCTTTGGATGGATTTTATTTGCATGCTTTGGATTATCCAATCCAATTGCACCTGTAACAGATATCATTCGTCTCCCATCCCTATTTGTTTTTGGAACACCTCGCATTGAATGGAATATGGCAATTACCGTTATCTTTGTCACACTACTTCTCCTAACAAACATGTTAGCAAGTATTCGTGTTGTTCAAAAGGTTGTTTCTAAATATGAAGAAGATACAGTTCAAGACCGCTTTAAACAGGCTGGTATTATAACAGGGATTAATCAATTGCTAGGGGGACTTTTCTCCGCGATTGGTCCTGTAGCTATTTCAGGATCAGCTGGATTTATCGCAACAACAAATATTTATAAGAGGCTTCCTTTTATGTTAGGATCAATTTTCATCATTTTAATTAGTATATTTCCAAAGATTACTTCATTCTTTGCAGCGATTCCTGTTGCTGTTGGATATGCGGCCATTTATCCTGTATTTGCAAGTATGATTGGTCTTGCTTTCCGTGAATATGACACTGTGGAAAATAAAGAGCGTTTATTCCGCGTTGCTGGCCTATCTCTCTTCACAGGAATCGGAGTTATGTTTGTTCCATCACAGGCATTTTCTACCCTTCCGCCATTTTTAGCATCCTTTTTAAGCAATGGCCTTGTACTCGGTTCTGTCATGGCTATTTTACTTGAAGTTTTATTTTCCCGTTCAAAGGAAAAACAACCATCATAAATTGGAAAACTTCCATTATTGCACTCTATTTTCAGAGTTGTTACGATAGGTATAAATTATCATGGGCAATACGCCCATGATAATTTATACTAACAATACAGTCACCTTCTTAACTTCATTTAAAGAGGTTCGATGTCTTACTATTTATTATTTATTCCTCAATCTCTTCATCAAAAATTTTTAGCAACACCAATTATTATTTAAACAAAGAAAGGAACTTTCTATATGTCTTATAAAATGATTGTTTTAGATTTAGATGATACTTTACTACGTGATGACCATACGATTTCAGAGCGTACAAAACAGGCTTTAATGACCGCTCAAGAACAAGGTGTAAAAGTTGTACTTGCTTCTGGCCGCCCAACATTTGGTATGCGTCATGTTGCAGAGGAACTTCGTTTAGAAGAATACGGAAGTTTCATCCTATCATTTAACGGCGCAAAAATTATTAATTGTAAAACAAATGAGGAACTATTCAGCAGTACACTATCTCCTGAAATCGTTCATAATCTATATGAAATTAGTAAAGAAGAAGATGTTTGGATCCATACGTATATGGGCGATGATATTGTAACTGAAGAAAATAATCCATATACAGAAATTGAAGGCAATCTTACAGGTATGCCAATTATTGAAGTAGACAGCTTTATCGCTGCTGTACAAGAGCCTGTTGTAAAAGTATTAATGAATAAAGAAGCTGAACGCCTTGTAGAAGTAGAAAAGAAACTTCAAAAACAACTAGAAGGAAAACTAAGTGTAATGCGTTCAAAACCATACTTCTTAGAGTTCACGGAAGCTGGTGTTACAAAGGGAACAAGCTTACACCAACTCATTCAAAAACTTGGTATTAAACGTGAAGAAGTAATCGCAATGGGCGATAGCTATAACGATCAAGCAATGATTGAATTCGCTGGTCTTGGCGTTGCGATGGGTAATGCACCAGATGATATTAAAGAAATTGCAAACTACGTAACTGATACAAATATGAACGATGGTGTTGCAAAAGTTGTAGAGAAATTTGTACTAAAAACCGAAGTTCTTGTTTAATATATATGATTTTTCAACATACAAGTCACGGCTAGGGAGAACAAAAGGTGACCTATACTCACTTTCTCCTTTTGTTTTCACTCGGCATGGGGCTAAAAAAGGTACTGACCGCTTCTATACATGGGCGGATGCTCTCTCCCATCTAAAAAGAGAGGTTTTATATCAGTTTTTCAATCCGTATTTATATAAATCCGTGCACAAAACCTATTTGAAGTCAAATACTTCAAATAGGTTTTTCTTTAAATACAAGTAGCTTTGTGAAGATATTTTGAACTTTGCACCATTTCCATAGTGCAAAGTTTGTTTTTGTATATAATGAAACAAACAGACTATTTTATTTTAAATAAGAATTCAAAATTACTATATACAAGCTCATATTCTAAGGAGGCCATTTCATGTTATCTACACCAATCGGAAGATTAAGAGCAATTGGATTAGTTGAAGGGATTTCTTTTCTAATACTATTATTCGTAGCAATGCCGTTAAAATACTTCGCAGGGTTTGCAACAGCCGTTAAAATTACAGGTATGGCTCACGGCGTTCTATTTATACTATTCATCTTTGCAGTGATTCAAGTAAAAATCGTACATAACAAATCCACTTCATGGGCTCTTGGTGCACTTATCGCATCCGTTATCCCATTTGGCACTTTTGTACTAGATGCAAAACTAAAAAATGAACAATAATAATGAAAGGTAGCTAACAACTATTTTGTTAGCTACCTTTTTTATGCTGCATTATAGATTTGGAATTTGCCAATCAATTTCCTTCTCACTCATGCTAGATAAGAATTCATTTACTTTTGAGAACGGTTTACTTCCAAAGAAACCTCGTCTTGCTGATAACGGACTTGGATGCACAGATTCAATAATATGGTGATTAGAATTTGTAATCAATTTTTTCTTCGCTTGTGCATGGCGTCCCCACAATATAAATATCACAGGTTTTTCGCGTTCATTTAATAACTCAATTACACGATCTGTGAAATGCTCCCACCCTTTTCCTTTATGAGAATTAGCCTCACCTTGACGAACAGTTAATACGGCATTTAATAACAATACGCCTTGTTCTGCCCATTTCACTAAATAACCGTTATTCGGGATTTCACATCCAACATCAGACTGTAATTCCTTATACATATTTTGCAATGATGGCGGTGTTCTTACACCCGGTTGTACAGAGAAACTCAAGCCATGCGCCTGATCTGGCCCATGATACGGATCTTGTCCTAAAATGACAACCTTCGTATTTTCATAACTTGTATAATGTAACGCATTAAAAATATCATTTTTATTTGGATATATCACATGTGTACTGTATTCTTCTTTTAGAAACTGTCTCAACTTTTGATAATATGGTTTCTCAAATTCTGGTGCGAGTAATGGCTCCCAGTCATTCTTTAAAATATGTTCCATCTCTTTTCACTTCCTATTCACTTAATTGACCATGTCTTGCTTCGTAAATACTACAAATGAAACGATAAGGGCAGCTACAGCCCAAACTGTTAAATTCATTAATGAGAAGCTCATCGATAAACCTTGCAGTGCTGGTAACTGCCCTGATAAATAATCTGTCAGTGATAAATTCACACTAAAAATATATTTTGCCCCTTCCCAAGATGTTGCAAAGGAACTTAATATGCCACCTGCAATTAACGCTGCAAGCATAACTCCCATACCTGCTGGTGTGTTCCGAATTAGAATTGAAACCATGAAGGAGATTGTTCCAACAACAATTGCCACAAACCATGCCAATCCATATGCCATTAAGATATATTGCCACTGCGGGATAAGGTGAACAAAATTTGTATTCAACGCTTCTTTATCGATCACAAACCCTGTTAACACAGGTAAATCCCATCCAGCATATCCAAAAACAACACCCGATAATACATAAGCAAAAATACCTACAAGGAGTAATATAAGTGAAACAAATAATAGCATCGTCACATACTTACTAAGAAGGATTTTCCAGCGCCGAATCGGCCGCGTCAGGAGCATTTTCATCGTCCCATCACTTCGTTCTCCCGATACAATATCGATTGCCACAATCATTACAAGAAGCGGAATAAACAAGGTAATTCCTTGTTCAATAAATGCCCTGACAAACGTCGGTGCTCCTGGTGCAGTTGGATTAATATCATGATCTAAATAATATTGTTGTTGCTCCACCCTTACCTTGATCCAATCACGCCACTCTTCTGGCAATCTAGAGTTGTTCAAACGATTTTGCGAATCAACAATTTGCTGTTGAAGTGAGACCTTCCAATCGCTTGTACCAAGTCGCTTTTGCGTCGTTTCTATTTCACGATACTGGGCATAGACAAACAAAGGAATTAAGATTGCCAATATGAGCATGACAACAAAAATACGTTTCTTCCGATAAATTTTCTCCGATTCATTTAAAACAAGATTTGCAAATTCACGCATGCAGCTCACTCCTTGTGAGTTCAATAAATAAATCTTCTAACGTAAACACAAGCTCTTTCACACTATGTACGTCTATCCCATTTTCAACAAAACGCTTATTCCACATACTAATTGATGCAATATTCATACGGCACAATAAACGTTCATTGTCTATACTGATTTCACTTACTCCTTCTGCTGCTTTTAATATGTCCTTTGCTTTTGAAATTGGTGTAACAATCCACTCAACACGATCACTTGCGGTTTTCATCAACTCTTCAATAGGTGCAACTGTAATCATTCTACCTTTATGAATAATAGCGACACGATCACATATCATTTGCACTTCACTCAGCAAATGACTCGAAATAAATACGCTCATATTTTCTTCTTTGACAAGCTTATGTATAAACTCTCTCAATTCTCTTATACCAGCAGGATCTAATCCATTTGTCGGTTCATCCAATATAAGAAGTTTCGGACTCCCAAGAAGAGCTTGCGCAATTCCAAGGCGCTGCTTCATACCAAGAGAATACGTTTTTACTTTATCGTGAATACGCTCATCTAAATGAACCATTTTTGCAATTTCTAAAATACGTTCATCCGATATACCACCAAGCATCCGTGCAAATTGCTTTAAATTTTCAAATCCTGTTAAATACGTATAGAGCTCTGGGTTTTCAACGATGCTGCCAATCTGTCGCATCGCTTCCCGAAAATTTTCTTTAATATGATAGCCACCGATAGAAATCTCACCTTCAGTTGCTTTAATCAATCCCACTAACATCCGAATTGTCGTCGTTTTTCCTGCTCCATTTGGACCGAGGAAGCCAAACACTTCTCCTTGCTTAACATCAAATGAAATATTTTCTACAAGCGTCTTCTTCCCAATTACCTTTTTTACATTCCGTACTGAAAGTATCGTCGTCATTTGGCACCTCCTTCATCTAGCTTCATCTTACTTACAACATCTTGTAATAAGCGTTCGGCCATATATGAGTAACCTATTTCATTCGGATGAAAATGATCTGTGTATAACAACTCTTTTCCACGATTTTGAAATAGATCAAACGTCGGTGTAATATATACATTTTTATTATTTACTGCTAATTTCTCTAAAGAAGCATTCCAATCAATAACAATGGCTGAAGAACCTTTTAAATCTTCCACATCTTCAAAAGGATTGTATAACCCGAGCCAAAAGATAGGGCTATCTGAATTTAACTTGCGAATTTCCGTTATAATTTTCTTCGCTTCATTTTGAAATGTTTCGGTATCTGGGCGATATTTCTCTAGATCTATATTCCCAAGTGATTCCCAGCCTGGAAATAAATCATTACCTCCAATTGTTAAAACGATTAGATCCGCTTGTTTAATAGAGTACTGAGCCCCACTGCTTTCTATCTGCTTTAACAAATCTGGCATCTTGGCACCACTAACGGCTAAGTTTGTTAGCGCAACCTTTTGTTTATAATCTTTTTGCAATCCTTCTTTCATGCGCCCAACATAACCAATTCCCTCTTTATCGCCAACGCCACGCGTTAACGAATCGCCTAAACTAACTACTTGTAGCGTTCCAGATTTTTTTTTCTCCTTAACTTGCGCTTCTGTTTTCGTAACTAACTTTGAAGCTTTCGGATTCAATACATCGTTAACACCCGAAATAAAACCGTATGCAAACAAACAGAAAGATGCAATTGTAATGAGTAGAATTGCCTTAACTAATTTTGATCTCATATCAAAACCCCTTTTAGCCCTCATAGATTGTCCATAATTATACCAAACGCCCTTTTGAAAAGCGATTTCCACACTTTCCCTATTATGTTGTTTCTCTCTCCGTTAATTGTGGTAATAACTCTATATTTTTCACAATTACTTTTTCATCCGTAATTTTCTCATATAATAATTCAAACGCTTTTCTACCAACAGCTTTACTAGAATGAGCAATCGTCGTAATCCCTAATATATCAGCCACTTCTTGATCATCACATCCAATAATTGCGAGTTCCTCTGGAATACGAATGCCCTGCTTCTTCGCTTCTGTTACCATACCTGCCGCAATTGGATTACACGAAACGAGAAAGGCTGTCGGTTTCAACGGCATCTTTATCCATTCCCTTGTCACATTACGTCCATCTTCCACTGTAAAGCATTCTTTAAACTTCCATTCTGCTTGAG
Source organism: Bacillus sp. NPDC094106 (assembly GCF_044764345.1). NCBI lineage: Bacteria > Bacillati > Bacillota > Bacilli > Caryophanales > Bacillaceae > Bacillus > Bacillus sp. NPDC094106. The sequence goes on from NZ_JBIWHY010000007.1 coordinate 136,394, forward strand.
ACTCAGTAGAAATTTCCTGAAGTGCATCTTCAAAAGCCTGCTTTCGCTTTTTACTATTAATACTATTGTTTCTTCCAATACAATATCCAATGCGAGTATGCCCATTATCTAGTACATATTTCATGCCTTGTGAAAACACCTTATAGTGATCAATATGTACGCTAGAAATTAATTTTGATTCTATTTCCTCACATGTTACAATTGGCCCGAACTTTGTATATTCTTCAATTTTCTCTTGATGATTCACCCTTGAACATATAATCAAACCATCAAGCTTTTTCATTTTTAACATGTGTAAAATTTCAAGTTCTCTTTCAGCGCTATAATTCGTCTGACAAAGCATCATATTATAATTTTTCTTTGCTGTTTCCTTCGAGATTCCTTCAATAATAGCACTGTAATATTGATTATTTACATGTGGTAATAGCACACCTATTACATTTGTTTTTCCCCTTACTAAGTGAATCGCATTGACATTTTGAGTATAATTTAACTCTTCAATAATCGCTAAAATTTCTTTCCTCTTTTCCTCATTTACATAAGGATGATTATTGAGCACACGTGAAACTGTTGAAACGGATACCCCGGCAATTTCAGCAATCTTTTTTATATTTGTCATCTTATATTCTTCCCTTCCCATCATTTACATCAATTACATTCAAAATTCTCCCTTGACCTGGTAAGCTTTCCACATTATATCCTTTCCTAACAAACACATTCAGAAAGGATTTGTAACATATGATACGCTGCAAACTAGAATATATATTTTTTATTGGTGGCTTACTCATTCTTTCCCTCGGAATTAATATGATGACAACCATCACTTCTTTTGGGCTTAGTCCCTATGATTCATTCTTTATTGCACTATATCAAAATTTTGGTATAAGTATTGGCTTTTGGATTTTTATGATTAACTTTGCTTTTACACTTATTGTGCTCTTTTTGAATAAAAAGCATATTACAATCGGAACAATTGTTACTATGGTTCTGATCTCTGTTTTTGTTGATTGGATTGGTTCTATTACTATTATTATGGATTCTATCCGCTCTCTTCCAAAATATATAACACTTGTGTGCGGAAATCTATTCGTTGGCGCTGGAATTGGGATCTATGTCTCCACACAATTATGTGCAGCACCACAGGAAGCATTTGTCTTAACAATGGCTGAAAAGAAGAAATGGACGTTTCGTAGAACAGAAATTTCATTAGCTTTGTTATTTTTGACACTTAGTTTCTTATTAGATGGACCTATTTACTTTGGAACCATTATTCTTTCCTTTACAACAGGATGGATTATTCAAGCATTTATTCATATGGGTACAAAAATTCTCCACGTAAAAAAGGCCTATTGAGCAAATAAAGCTCCAATAGGTCCTTTTTCATCTATTTCATTGAAAGACTGCTCCTTGAATATAATCAAAGACAGCCTTCTCATCATTTGGTAACACAACTGGCTGAATTTTCTTCGTATCAATAGCAATATCGGGATCCTTCAAACCATTCCCTGTTAAAACGGCCACGATTTGACTTCCCTTCTCAATTTCTCCGTTTTGCAATTGCTTATAAACACCAGCAAGAGATGCACAGGAAGCGGGTTCAGCAAAAATCCCTTCGTACTTCGCTAACCATTCATACGCTTCAAGAATTTCAACATCTGTTACTTCGTCAATCTTACCTTGAGAGTGCTCGGTAGCTAAGGCAGCTTGCTTCCAGCTTGCAGGGTTTCCAATACGAATGGCTGTTGCGACTGTCTCAGGATTTTCAATTTTATACCCGCGTACAATCGCAGCCGCACCCTCTGCTTCAAAGCCATGCATTTTTGGTAAACCGGTACCTATCCTTTCATGATACTCCGTAAAGCCTTTCCAATATGCTGTTATATTACCGGCATTCCCAACTGGGATGGCTAAAATATCAGGAGCCTTTCCTAACGCATCACAAATTTCAAATGCAGCTGTTTTCTGGCCTTCAATCCGATATGGATTAACAGAATTTACAAGCGTAATTGGTGAAGACTCACTCAGATTACGTACAATTTGCAGCGCATGATCAAAATTCCCATCAATACTTACAATCTCAGCACCATACATAACAGCTTGCGCTAACTTACCATATGCAATCTTCCCATTCGGAATAATAACGATACATGATAATCCGGCCCTAGCTGCATAGGCTGCTGCAGATGCAGACGTGTTACCTGTTGATGCACAGATTACCGCACCACTTCCAGCTTCCTTCGCCTTTGCTACAGCCATTACCATACCGCGGTCTTTAAAAGACCCAGTTGGATTTGCGCCTTCTATTTTTCCATAAATCGTCACGCCCCACCGAGCTGACAAGTTCTCTAATAAAATAAGTGGTGTATTGCCTTCATGTAACGTTAAAGAAGGTGTCTTTTCTGTAATAGGTAGAAATTCCTTATATTCAGCAAGCAAACCTTTCCACATTACTTCGCATCTCCTTCAATTCGATAGTTTGCTTTCACACAATCTATCTCTTCATAGGCTTGTAATGTATGTAAAATATATTCATAATCTGCAAGAGATGCACGATGTGTTACGATGACAATCTCAGCTTTTCCTTTCTCTTGTAATGGCATTTGAATAATTTTTTCAAAGCTCACACCGCGTTCAGAGAATAAGGATGTAATTTTTGCAAATACACCAATCTCATCGCTTACATGTAGGCGTAAAAACTTTTTCACAAAAATTTCATCTGGCTCTTTTAACACTTTCTCATACTGCGGGGAAACAGCACTATTTCCAGTTACACCAAGGCGCACATTTTGCATCACTGCAACTAAATCAGAAACGACTGCTGTTGCGGTCGGCAAACTTCCTGCACCAGGTCCATAAAACATCGTTTCTCCTACCGCTTCACCGTATACATATACGGCGTTATATTCATTTTGAACAGCTGCGAGAGGATGCGTATTAGGAAGTAACGTTGGCTCAACAGTTACCTCTAACTTTTCACCATCACGCTTGGCGAGGCCAATTAATTTAATTGTATACCCTAAACTTTTACTATATACAATGTCTTCCTCTGTAATGGAAGTAATCCCTTTCACCTTCACATCTCCGAGCTCTACATTTGTAGAAAAGCCAAGAGTAGCTAGAATCGTCATTTTCCTTGCTGCATCTAAACCTTCTACGTCTGATGTTGGATCTGCTTCCGCAAATCCAAGCTGCTGCACTTCTTTTAACACGTCGTCATATGCCCTCCCCTCGTCAGACATTTTTGTTAGAATAAAGTTTGTTGTACCGTTCACGATTCCCATTACCTTTGTAATAAGGTCTGAAGAAAGCCCCTCTACAATGCTTCGTAAAATCGGAATACCTCCTGCCACGCTTGCCTCGTAAAATAAATCAGCGTTATTCTCCTTTGCTACAGTGAGCAACTCCGCTCCGTGTAATGCCATTAAATCTTTATTAGCAGTAACAACATGCTTACCATTTTTCAATGCCTGTAAAATGTATGCTTTCGCTTCCTCTATGCCACCCATCACTTCAATGACAACATCAATATCAGGATGATCTATAATTTCATTTGCATTTTTCGTTAATAGAGTAGAGGGTACTTGAACCTCTCTCTCTTTCTCAATACTTTGCACTAATACTTTTGCTATTTTCACTGGGCAACCTACTTGGTGCATCAATCGATCCTGATGGTCCGTAATAATGCGCACCACACCGCTGCCAACTGTCCCAAGGCCTAATAAGCCCACTTGAATTTCATTCATGATACTGTTCACCCCTCTAGAAATTTGTATTTAGATGCCATTATATAAGCTATTTTTCTGAAAAACAATGTATTTTGAACATTCGGAAAAATATAAGTTAATCTCTACAAAGAAAACGCTACCACGTGTTATATAATCATCATCTACAAAACATAAGGGGTTTCTTGATACACATAATAATTCAGCCAATTTGAAAATAATAAATTCCCATGACTCCGCCATCTTACAAGCGGCTTTTCGTCTGGATTATTATATTTAAAATAGTTTTTTGGAACTGTAATATCCAGCCCTCTTCGTTTATCTCGTTCATATTCCTGTTTTAAAGTATCACAGCTATATTCACTATGACCAAGAGCAAAAATATGCTTACCATCTTGCCCGATAACAAGATGAACACCGGCTTCTTCTGACGTTACCAGTAACGTTAATTCTTCTATCTTTTCAATATCATCCGCACGTACTTCCGTATGACGAGAATGCGGTACAAAAAAGAGTTCATCAAACCCCTGCAGCAGCTTTACGTGCTGCTCACGCACTTCATGTTCAAACACACCAAACATTTTTTCTTCAAGTAGGTATTTGGGGATTCCATAATGATAATACAAACCAGCCTGTGCACCCCAGCAAATATGCAGCGTAGATGTTACATTCGTTTTTGAATATTCCATAATACGCTCAAGCTCTTTCCAATAATCTACATCTTTAAAAGGAAGTGTTTCAATTGGTGCTCCCGTAATAATGAGCCCATCAAATTTTTCTCCTTCAATATCACGAAATGTCTTATAAAAACTTGTTAAATGCTCCTGTGCTACATTACGGGATACATGAGACTCCATATGGAGTAAATGTACATCCAATTGAAGTGGCGTATTACCAATTAACCGAAGTAATTGCGCCTCTGTTTCTTGTTTTGTTGGCATTAAGTTCAAAATTGCAATTTTCAAAGCACGAATATCTTGCGTTTCAGCTCGATCTTTTGTCATTACGAAAATATTTTCTTCTTGCAATACTTTACGAGCTGGTAAATCTTTATCAACTATGATTGGCATGTTCTTTTCCTCCAACTAAAGCTGTTTGCAAATCAGCAATAATGTCAGAAACATCTTCTATCCCAACCGATAGGCGAATTAAATCAGATGTAACACCAGCTAAGCGCTGATCCTCTTCATTTAACTGTCTGTGCGTTGTACTAGCAGGGTGAATTACGCATGTTCTTGCATCTGCTACATGTGTCACAAGCGTTGCCAATTTCACATTTGCAATAAACTCTTTCGCAGCTTCCACCCCTCCTGTAATACCAAACGTTAAGACACCACTCGCACCTTTTGCTAAATACTTTTGCGCTAATGGATAATTTTCATTACTGTCTAACCCCGGATAATTCACCCACTCAATACGTTCATGATTGGCTAGCCACTTTGCAACTGCAAGAGCATTTTCACTATGGCGTTCCATTCGTAAGTGTAATGTTTCTAAACCAATATTACTAATATACGCATTGAATGGGCTCATACAGTTTCCATAGTCTCTTAATAACTGAACGCGCGCTTTTACAATATACGCTGCTGCTCCAAAGTTCTGCACATAGCTTACACCGCGGTAACTTGGATCTGGTTCGACAAGCTCTGGATATTTACCATTCGTCCAATCAAAGTTTCCACCATCAATGACAACCCCGCCTAATGAACTTGCATGACCATCAATATATTTCGTTGTAGAATGAACAATAATATTTGCGCCATGCTCAAACGCTTGGCATAAATACGGTGTCGCTAAAGTATTATCAACGATAAACGGTACTTCTAACTCTTTCGCAGCTGTTGAAAATTCTTTAAAATTTAAAACATTCATCGCTGGGTTCCCAAGCGATTCTGCATAAATTAGCTTTGTTTTATCATTGGCAAGTGCCACAATTTCATCTGCAGTTAAGTTCGGATTAAAGAACGTAACATCAATCCCCAATTTACGTAAACTTACTCCAAATAAGTTAAATGTTCCCCCGTAAACAGTTGAAGAACAAAGTAAATGGTCACCACTGCTGCAAATATTTAAAACAGCAAGCATAATAGCTGCCTGACCCGAAGCTGTCGCAACAGCTCCAACACCGCCCTCTAATTCTGCTAACTTCTGTTCAAATGCTGCAAGTGTAGGATTTCCAATACGTGTATAAATGTAACCTTCTGCCTCTAAATTAAAGAGCGCTGCCAAATCATCCGACGTATCATATTTATAAGTTGTACTTTGATAGAGTGGTAAAACACGTGGTTCACCATTCTTTGGTGTATAACCACCTTGCACACATATTGTTCCTTTCCCCCATGATTCACTCATTTTCCATACCCCTTTCTTTTATAAAAAATAAAAAAACTGCTTCTTTCCTGAACAAGAAAGAAGCAGTTTAAAAACACGCTCTAGAGTCTCTTTCTTATCTCTCAGGGTTTATTACCTGCAGGATTTGGCACAATTCCGTGATACGGCTGTTGCCAAGGTTTCATAGGGCCTGTCCCTCCACCTTTTCTTGATAAGACTATTCAATTACCGTTGATTTTATAGCAATCATTTCCTAATGTCAATCACTTTTCTGAATGTTCTAAATCAAATGTCAATAATTCGATTCTTTATTCTTAAAATTTAAATTTGAAATATAAAAGGAAATGCTCTACCTAAAGACAAAGAATGCCTTTTAAAAACCTTACTTACTATGTAAAATTAAAGAGTTATATTTAATTTTAGTGACCATCAACATACTATTTTTAACAATGCTATATAAATCCATTTTCATTTTTCGACATCTAAATCCCTGCTATGCAGAATAAAAAGTAACCTACACTCGTTTGCTCTTTCTGTTTTTACTTCGCATGTGGCAGAAAAAAGCTCTGACCGCTTCTATGCATGGCCAGATGCTCTTTTCCACCTAAAAAGAGGGGGTTTATGTCGGTTTTTTGATTGATGTATATATATGATTAAAATTACGAATGTTTCGGAGCTTTATAAAATAATAATGCTGATTTAGGTCATATATAGATCCATTTTAATTTTTCGGTATCTAAATCCCTGCTATGCAGAATAAAAAGTAACCTACACTCGTTTGCTCTTTCTGTTTTTAACTTCGCATGTGGCAGAAAAAGGCCCTGACCGCTTCTATGCATGGTCAGATGCTCTCTCCCACCTAAAAAGAGGGGGTTTATGTCGGTTTTTTAATTGATGTATATATATTTTGAATAAGTCGTTCTCTTAAAAAGATAATATGCATATTGAATTAGTTATCCAATTGTTTTCGTATCAGAATCTCTAACTTTTTCATAATAGAATATAACATAAAGGAGACATAAAAAATGACTATTAGAAGAGGCATGCACTCTTTACTTATCATGTACGGTATCTTTCTAGGTGCTATAGTTGGGGCTACAGTCTGGTTATTTTTAGTTACCACAAACGCTGGAATTCAGCTTATTTGGGGGTATTTACCGAAAGAATTTTCATTACCACCGTATTACATAATTTTTGTAACAACAATTGGTGGTATTCTTGTCGGACTGACACAAAAGTACTTTGGTACATACCCGCGTTTAATGCCAGAAGTAATGGGGGAATATAAGAAAACAGGTAGAATTGAGTATAGTTTTGTACATAAATCTACGTTAACAGCGATTATTGTTTTAATATTTGGTGCAAGTTTAGGACCGGAAGCAGCACTTGTTGGAATTATCGGTGGACTTTGTACATGGGTTGGAGATCGTTTTCATTTCGCTTTAAAAGGAATGAAGGGACTAACGGAAATTGGAATTGGCGCTACTTTAAGTGTTATTTTTAATGCACCATTATTCGGTTATTTAGCTCCCAATGAAAATGAGAATAAATCAATTAACGAAATTTCTAAAGGAAAAAAGACTATTGTATATCTCGCTACTACTTTTGCTGGCTTTTCTGTTTATTTATTGCTTAGTAAGTTTGATAATCGAGGATCCTTTATTGTTGATTTTGGGAAAGGGTCTTTCTCACTCCATGAATGGCTTGCCTTTTTACCTCTAATTTGTATAGGAGCTGGTGTAGGCTATTTTTATTTCAAAGTAGAACATATGCTGGAAAAAATAGTTCATCCTTTTCAAGAATATAAAGTAACGTTAGGAGTTATAGGTGGCATTCTTTTAGGAATTGCAGGAACTTTACTGCCTTATACAATGTTTTCAGGAGAACACCAATTAAAAGACTTAGTCCATGAGTGGACAGAATTATCATTTTGGATGTTGCTTCTTTCAGGAGTTTTAAAATTATGTGTAACGGCAGTTTGTTTAAGTACAGGTTGGCGTGGTGGACATATTTTCCCAATTGTATTTGCTGGTGCAAGTATTGGATATGCTGTGGCTACTGTCATACCATCGTTAGATCCAGTTGCTTCTGTAGCAATTGTAACGACAGCCATTTCAAGCTATGCAGTACGAAAACCAATTGCTATTACATTATTATTACTTATGTTCTTCCCAATTAATTTATTGTTACCAATGATTGGAGCTGCAATGATTGGTAATCTATTTCCACTCCCTAATCATAATGAGAATAAACAAGAGGGACTAGTATAAAGACAAACTAACAAATGAATAAAAAAGCAGTACCACCGCTATAAAAGTGTTGGTACTGCTTATTGAGTGAAGATTGTTTTATTAATTAAAAGGAAACAGAAACTTCGTGCTGTGCCCGCCCAACATTCATCCCCTCCCTACCACCTGGACTATGCCCTGCACGTGCTTGAGGAAAGGGACTTCTGTTGGAGTACTGTTAAAATTTCATATAGCTCATCAAAAGTTTGGATTTCATAAGTCGGAACTATCCCGCTATCGTTTAACTTTTTTTCAGGATTAAACCAGCAAGTATCTAGCCCAGCTAACTGTCCTCCTTTAATATCCGCACTTAGCGAATCTCCAATAATGAGTCCCTCCTCTACAGAAAAATTAGGTATTCGTTCAAAGACATAATCAAAATACTCTTTCATTGGCTTTTGAAAACCTGTATCCTCTGAAACGAAAATACCTTTAAAGAGTGAATGTAATCCCGAATTACGCAGACGTTTATCTTGCGTTTTAGAAACACCATTTGTCACAATATATAAATCATATTGGGCTTGAATATTTTGTATGAATTCAAACGCTCCATGAATAAGCTGATTTCCTTCTTCTAAATAACTACGATAATTTTTTTCGAATAAAGGCCCATCAACCTCTTGACCATATTCCTGAAATAAAATTGAAAATCGAGTATTCACTACTTCATCACGGTCTATTTCCCCTTCTTCAAAAGATTTCCAAAGACCTTTATTTATTTTTTTATAATGGGCTTCAATTTCAGTAGTTAAAGGTATATTTCCCACCTCAAAAAGCTTACGTAATGCCTTTTTTTCAGCTTTCTTAAAATCTAATAATGTGTCATCTACATCAAATAACAATGTTTTATACTTTTTCTTTAATTTTGTCATAATCCCCTTCACATTCTGCCTCTCTTCTACCAAAAACTAGTTTAATTTACCTTCATCTAAATCGTATCATTCTTTCTTGTAAAAATAATAGGAGATATCTCATACTAAATATGAGGTGAAAAAATGAACATCGAAAAAAATAGAGAAGAAATTTACAATTATGTACAAGCTTACGACTTCCAAACACTCTTTTCCTTTGATGTTTTACCGTATATAGAACTTCACTCCTTTCAAAAGAAAGAAACTATATGTAGTGAAGGAGAGGATTTCCCATACCTCTATTACTTAATCTCTGGAAAAGCAAAAATATATTACATACAAAACAGAAATCAATTAAAAAAACTAGCTGACGAGCTTACTAGATAATAAAAAGCAGCATTAACATTTTATTAACGTTAATACTGCTTTCTTTGAGTAAAAATTATGCTTTTAATTAAAATTTGCTTGCTACTTTAACAGCTTCTTCAAGACCTGTTGCAATAATCTCTTCCGCTTTATCTGGGAATTGGTTGTGACCTTCAATTACTACTGTCTCTATATCTTTTGCACCGAAGAAGCCCATCATACTTGCTACGTATTTAACAGCCATTTCTACTTCAGCTGCTGGTCCTTCAGAGTATACGCCACCACGTGCATTTAATAAAGCAATTTTCTTATCACCAATAAGGCCTACTGGTCCTTCTGGTGTATATTTAAATGTTTTACCAGCACGGTTTAAGTAATCGATATATGTGTGAAGTACAGCTGGGATTGTTAAGTTCCATAACGGGAAACCAAATACAACTTTATCAGCTGCAAGGAATTGATCTAAATATTTATCCGCAACAGCTACTACTTTTGCTTCTTCTACTGTTAAATCAAACCCTCTACTAGCCTTAAACGTACCATTAATCATATCTACACCAACGTATGGCAATTCTTCATTATATAAATCAAGTTCTACCACTGTATCATTTGGATGTGATTCTTTGTAGCTTGCTAAAAATGCCTCATATAATTTCACGCTAACTGCTTGATCCGCTGGACGGTTGTTAGCTTTTACAAATAACACTGTTGTCATGCTTTTTCCTCCTGTTACTCACTCTTACGTTGTTTATTATTTACTCGTTAAAAAGGGACAATCCCTTGTAATTGTTGTTGCTTACAAATATATTCTATCCTCTTATTCCAACAATTTCTTCCTCACATAGACGTATCTTTTCATAAAAAAAGTCTACCTTCTAAAGGCGAACTTAGTCCTAAGACTTTTGTCTTATACAATTCCCTTTTTCACTGCATATAAAGCCGCTTGCGTACGATCGGATAAATTTAATTTACTTAAAATGCTACTTACATGAGCCTTTACTGTTTTTTCTGTAATGACTAAAACGGAAGCAATTTCCTTATTACTCATCCCTTTTGCCAAGAGCTGCAGCACTTCATTCTCCCTCGCAGTTAGTACATCTATATGAATATTTGACGTTTCCTCTTTCTCTTCTTGAGGTAATGTTTGGGAAAGAAGCGCATTTGCTATATCAGGATGGAGTTGAATATTTCCTTTATATGCGCTGCGAATCGCTTCGACAAGTTGATCTGGTTCCACATCTTTTAAAATATATCCACTCGCCCCTGCTTTTAATGCTGGTAACACATGAGCTTGATCGGAAAAACTAGTTAATACAAGTACTTTCACATGTGGATATTTCTTTTTAATATACGTTGTTGCTTCTATACCATCCATCTCTGGCATATATAAATCCATTAATACTACATCTGGCTGAGTCTCTCCTACTTTCGTTAACGCTTCTTTCCCATTATTTGCTTCTCCTACTAGCTCCAAATCTTCTTGTGTGCTTAAGAAAAACGCTAACCCTTTTAAAACAACCGTATGATCATCAACTAATAATACTTTTATTCTCACAAGTTTCCCTCATTTTCACATCATAATGGCACGATAACTTTTATACTTGTCCGTTTCTTTTCACTTACAACCTTAATATATCCCCCGATTAATTCTGCTCGTTCACGCATTGTTGTCATACCGAGCGATTTCTTCTCTCTTACATTTGCTTCTATAAAACCAATGCCGTGATCAACTACCTCTAAGGATACATCCTTCTCTGTTACTTTGAAATAAATTGTCGCTTCTCTTACACCAGCATGCTTACTTACATTATTTAATGCTTCTTGTCCAATACGCCATAAAGTTTCTTCTACTACACGTGGTAAGTCACGTACACCTTTGACCTGCTCACGAATGTTCAATCCTAAGTTTTCACCATACTGCTTTAAAGCTGGTAGCAATCCCTTTTCTAGCCCTGCTGGACGAAGCTGCCAAATAAGCGTCCGCATTTCTTTTAAAGCACCTTGCGCTAATTCCCTCATCTCATGAAGAGATTGATCCACCTTTTCATTTTGTCCCTTCAAAACAGCTTCTGCGCCCTTCGCCATGAATGTTAATGAAAATAGTTTTTGTGAAACTGAATCATGCAGATCTCTTGCTAAACGATTACGCTCTTCCATTCGGACAAGCTCACGGCGCTGCTGATTTAATCTTAAATTCTCAATCATTAATGAAATGTGATTCGTTAACGCTTGTACGATATCTATCGTATTTGTATCAAAATCACCCTGATTTGAGCTCACACATAAAACGCCAAACATATGATTTCGAATATGTATTGGGGCAGCAATAATAGAGCCATTCGGATGAACAATATTTCCCATCTGTCTTTTCAATAAGACAGGTCGGTCCTTTTCTATCGCTTCTTTTGCCGCTCTCTCTAAACCTACTTCCTCTTGTGATGTATGCTTCTTATAGAAAGCTCGCATGGATAATTTCTTTTCTTCCTGAATCAAAAAGGTGACTTGTTCCCATAGAAATACATCTCCCACTTGTTTTACAACTTCTTCTGGTAATGTATTTAATTTATGAATCGTTCTCAGTGCCTGGATAAAACGCTCTAGTTTTACATAATAATGAGCGCGTCTCTTTTCACTTTCATATAATTTCGTTCGTTTTAAAGCTGTTCCAATTTGCAATGCAACCGATTGTAGTAACACAAGTTCTTCTTCAGAGAAATGTGTTTTTCCTGGGCTTGCTACATTTAGTACTCCAAATTCTTCTCCGCCAGCCTTTAACGGAACTGTTGCATGATGAAGAATTCCTTCTGTATCACCCCAATTATTTTCAATTGCATTATTAATTCGTTTACATTCAATAATATTAACTGCTCGCTCTAATTTTCCTTCTACAAAGCGGCGCAAACACCAACATTCTCCTTCACACATTGGCTTTTTATTTTGAAAGGTAAGCGCTGCTGGCAAATGATAATCAATTAATTTTGTATATCTGCCATTTTCATCAGCAAGAAAGATCCATCCTGTTGTTAAACCCGTTATATGCAATAACTTTTCCAATACAGCCTGCAGAACATGATACGTATCATTTGATGTATTTAATGTTTCTGCAATCTCTTTCAATATTACCAATTCATTTGTACGATTCTCTTGAAACATAATGTGTCTCCTACATACAATATTTATATTTCTTATTGTAACAAATTCAATATCCTTTCAACCAAACTATCTACTTTTTCACTTTGTACTTATTCATAACATTGATATAATGATTAAAAATGTAGTTTTCATTATATGACCTAAAGGGGGCTTTCACAATGACATTAAATAAAGCACTTACAATCGCTGGATCTGACACAAGTGGCGGTGCTGGGATACAAGCTGATTTAAAAACATTCCAAGAACTTGGTGTATACGGAATGACATCTCTTACGACAATCGTAACAATGGACCCACATAATAGCTGGGCACATAACGTATTCCCTATCCCTGCTTCTACCCTAAAACCACAATTAGAAACAACAATTGAAGGTGTTGGCGTAGATGCTTTAAAAACAGGTATGCTTGGGTCTGTTGAAATCATTGAGATGGTTGCAGAAACAATTGAAAAGCACAATCTACAAAACGTAGTAGTAGACCCAGTTATGGTTTGTAAAGGGGCAGATGAAGCATTGCATCCTGAAACAAATGACTGCTTACGCGATGTACTTGTCCCAAAAGCATTAGTCGTAACACCAAACTTATTTGAAGCATATCAGCTAAGTGGTGTGAAAATTAATTCTCTTGAAGACATGAAAGAAGCTGCTAAGAAAATCCATGCTTTAGGTGCAAAATATGTACTAATTAAAGGTGGTAGCAAACTAGGTACAGAAACTGCAATCGATGTATTGTACGATGGAGAAACATTTGATCTTTTAGAATCAGACAAAATCGATACAACAAATACACATGGTGCAGGTTGTACATACTCTGCCGCAATTACAGCTGAACTTGCAAAAGGTAAACCTGTAAAAGAAGCAGTAAAAACTGCAAAAGATTTCATCACTGCAGCAATCCGTCATTCATTCAAAATTAACGAATATGTAGGACCAACACACCACGGTGCATATCGTAAATTGGCTACTGGAAAAGAACTTGTATAAGAAATAAAAAATCAAGCTATCCGTGGATAGCTTGATTTTTTATGATGCTCAACTTACCTTCTGCCATTTCTTTTTGAATCGTATACTCATTCGCCGATTGAATAAAATATTCTACCTACCTTTTTCTTTTCAAACTACTTCTTTCCTTATCTCATTGTATGTAAAATCCCTATCATTCCAAAAGCTTTTATATTTTGTTGTTCCACGTGGAACAAAGGAAACAAAAAAGGGCGAAAACTCGCCCTTTCATCAACAACATCGTGATATTTTCCCGCCTTTTGCATTAAATCTAGCTTCTTGTGCTTCAGCGAAGAATTCCTTCCGACATAAAACTGGCTCTTCAGGATGGTGGAGTTTCATATGATTCACATATGTTTCATAGCTTGGAACTCCAACAAGCAAACTAATAAATTGCTTTCGCGTTTTCCATACCTTTCCTAATTTTTTAAGCATAATTTCTCGACTCACTTTCATCCCTTGAAATGTATGGCGCTTCTTTTAATGGCATTGCCTTATTTTGCAACACTTGAATCCAAATACGAATAGCAGAAATCAGAACTGCGATAACAACTAACATGAAAATCCCACAAAGTGCTGCATCAATATAATCATTTAAGATAATTTGTTTCATCTGTGCTACGTTTTTAGCTGGCGCTAACACCTTCCCTTTGTCTAAGGAAGTTTGAAATACCTTTGCATGTGATAAAAACCCAATTTTCGGATTCTCATGAAATAGTTTTTGATAACCTGCTGTCATTGTGACAATAAGCAATCCTACTGTTGGAATAAGCGTTACCCAAACATATGCCTTTTTCCCCATTTTGAACAAAATTGTTGTTCCAAGTAATAAGGCAATTCCCGCTAACATTTGGTTGGCAATTCCAAAGAGCGGCCACAACGTATTAATCCCGCCAAGCGGATCAACTACGCCTTGGTATAAGAAATATCCCCATCCTAATACACATAGTGTCGTTGCAATTACATTCGCTAATGTAGAATCTGTTTTTGCAAACGGCTTATACACATGCCCTAAAATATCTTGAATCATAAATCGACCTACACGTGTACCAGCATCAATTGTTGTTAAAATAAATAATGCTTCAAATAAAATAGCAAAATGATACCAAAATGCCATCATCGCTGTTCCACCTAAGACTTGTGAAAAAATATAGGACATCCCTATCGCTAACGTTGGTGCACCACCTGTTCTGGATAATATCGTTTGTTCACCAACATTGACAGCAATTTCTTTTAATTCATTCGGTGTAACTGTAAATCCCCACGAAGATATTACCTGAGCCGCTTGGGATACATCAGTACCAATAAGAGCTGCTGGACTGTTAATAGCGAAATAAGTTCCTGGTGTTAACACACACGCTGCAATCATTGCCATTGCCGCAACGAAAGATTCCATTAACATCGCTCCATAGCCAATCGGCTGTGCATGTCCTTCCCGTTCAATCATCTTTGGTGTAGTACCTGAGGAAACTAAGGCATGGAATCCTGATACAGCACCACAGGCAATTGTAATAAATAAAAATGGGAATAGGTTACCAGAAAATACTGGTCCCGTTCCATCAATGAACTGAGATACAGCTGGCATTTTTAACTCTGGTGCTACAATTACAATCCCAATTGCAAGCCCAACAATTGTACCAACCTTTAAAAATGTGCTTAAGTAATCACGTGGAGCAAGAAGCATCCAAACTGGTAATGCAGATGCAATAAAGCCATATACGATAAGCATAATAGCAATCGTTTCTCCACTAAAAGTAAACATACTTGCAAGTGTTGGATTTTCGGCTACGTACTGCCCGCCCACAAGGGATAAAATAAGTAAAATAATACCGATAACTGATCCCTCACCAACTCGGCCCGGACGAATGTAGCGCATATAAACTCCCATTAAAATAGCAATTGGAATAGTCGCTGCGATTGTAAACATTCCCCATGGACTTCCAACAAGCGCTTTCACAACTACTAAAGCTAATACCGCTAATAAAATAATCATAATACCTAAAATACCTATCATCGCGATTAATCCTGTGACAGGACCAATCTCATCCTTAATCATTTCACCTAATGATTTTCCATTCCGTCTCATTGAAGCGAACAAGATAACAAAATCTTGTACAGCACCAGCAATGACAACACCAACAATAATCCAAATCGTTCCTGGTAAGTATCCCATCTGCGCCGCCAAAATTGGACCTACTAATGGACCAGCACCAGCAATTGCTGCAAAGTGATGACCGAATAATACCCATTTATTTGTTGGAACGTAATCTTTCCCGTCATTTAACGTCTCAGCAGGTGTCTGCCGATTATTATCTAGTTCAAATACTTTTCTTGCAATAAATCTACTATAAAAGCGATACGCAACTGCATATACAGAAACAGCTGCTACTAATAGCCATACAGCATTAATCGTTTCACCCTGTGATAACGCAAGCATACCAAATCCGGTCGCTCCTAATGCTGCAATAACACCCCAAAGTAAAATTGACTTAAATGCCCTCACATACAATCCCCCCTATATCATTTCTTAGAAGAAATTGTACTAAAATTTCTGAATATTTAACTTAAATCCTCCTTATCATGAAGGATTCCTATATTATCATGTTGATATTCTTTCACAACTTGTCATAGTTCAATTTTATTTCGAAGTCGTTTTACATAATTCCGGCTAACAGGAATTGGCTGCTCGTTATATCTTTCTAAATAAAGGTTATATGTCCCGTTGTAATAAGGTTTTAATTCCTGTACATATGTGACATTAATTAAATAACTCTTATGAACACGCAAAAAGTCATATGCTGTTAATTTATTTTCCAATTCTTGAAGTGTATATGTTGAAATATACTGATTATTTGTTGTATAAATTGAGACTGTTTTATTTTCTTTATTCTTACTTACATATACAATATCCTCTGGAAAAATGTATGTGATTCCTTCATGGCTTTCAATCGGAAGTTTACGTAAATGGCTTCTTGTTTTCTTTCCTATCTCTTGCTCCATTCTATATAAGAGAAATTGTAAATCTTCTTCACGAAATGGTCGCAATAAGTAATAAAATGCTTGAAATCGGAAAGCTGTAATTGCTCCTTCTATATCCTCACCAATAAAGGCAAATTTTGCATAACAACTTAATTGTTGTAATAAGCTAGAAAATTCAAATCCCGTACCATCTGTTAGTTGCGTATCTAAAAAAACGAAATCCGGCGTATGCTTTTTCGCTATTTGTAAAGATTCCATTCCAGTTCGCGCTTCAAAGCATTCTACATTCCGTATATTTTCTGTAAATGTCTTAATTAATCTATTTCTATGTTCTACCTCTTCCATGATAAGTAAAATTTTCATTTGCCCAACCACCTAATTGTTTTGACCATATGTCTTGTTGTATACATTCGCTTTAGTAGGAAATAATCCCTTTTTCTAACCGTATTTTCTATTTACTATACCATCATTCCATTTAAAAATAACAAAAAAGGAAGCCATTTTGGCTCCCTTTCTTATACTAACTCTTGCTGCTTCGTTTCTTGACCGAGTACAACCACTGCAAATGCTCCAACTAAAATGGACGCACAAAAGATTGTAAAGATCAGCGAAAGAGAAGCCTGTGAAGCAACTAGATAACCTACCAATAACGGTCCAAGGATACCGCCGATACGCCCAAATGCAGCTGCCATGCCTGATCCTGTACCACGAATTACTGTTGGATACTGCTCAGGCGTATACGCGTATAATGCACCCCACGCCCCTAAATTAAAGAAGGATAAGAGCATTCCTGCTATCATTAATGTCGTCAATGACTCTGCTATCCCAAATATGTAAGCACTGCATGCTGTACCAATTAAATACGTAACTAATACAAACTTACGACCAAGGCGTTCAATAAACCAAGCTGCAGTAAAATACCCTGGGAGCTGTGCCAATGTCATAATTAACACGTACTGAAAACTCTTGATTAGACTAAATCCTTTCAATACCATTACACTTGGCAGCCAAAGGAACATGCCATAATAAGAAAAGACCACACAGAACCATAAAACCCATAACATAATTGTCGCTTTACGATATTCTCTAGACCAAACCGCCTTTATATTTGTAATAACAGACTGTCTTTTTTCAACCTTTTCAAATCTTGGTGAATCTGGTAAATTCCATCTTAAATACAGAGCATAAATAGCTGGAATTGCACTTAATACCATCGCTACTTGCCAGCCATACTTTGGAATAATAAAATAAGAAATAAGGGCTGCAATTAACCAGCCACCCGCCCAAAAACTTTCTAACAAGACAACAATTTTCCCACGTTCATGTGCCTCAACACTTTCAGATACAAGCGTAGATGCAACTGGTAATTCTCCTCCAAGCCCCATTCCAATTAAAAAGCGCAAGATAAGAAACACGGCTAACGTTGTTGATAAGGCTGTTAAACCACTACCGATAGAAAACAATAATAAAGTTATAATAAAGACCGATTTTCGCCCTAGTCTATCTGCTAATATACCAAATAAAAGCGCCCCCACTGCCATACCGACGGAATTGATACTGCCAATCCACCCCATCTCTTGACTACTTAGGCCCCATTCCTTTTGCAGTGCAACGATGACGAATGAAAGCATCCCAACATCCATTGCATCAAATAGCCAGCCAAGTCCCGCTATTCCAAGAAGCTTTCTCTTTGAAATTTCTTTTACCTTCCCCACTGGAAGCCCTCCTTACACAGGTGTCTTTACACATCATTTTACACGTGTGTATTACATAAGTAAAATGATTTTATCGCGATACTGATTATAAAGTTTACCTTTAAATTTCCCATAAGATGATGCTACCATTAGTGAGAAATACTGTATGAATGTTTATAAAATAAAAAAAGTAGCGAGGTTTCGCTACTTTTTCGAACGCATTACTTCTTTTAAAAACTCAGCTAACACAAGCTGACGACGCCAACGAGTAGGGTTACTACATAAGCGATAAAACCACTCTAAATGAATTGCTTGAATCCATTTTGGTGCACGCTTTACCTCACCAGCCCAAACATCCAAACTACCACCTACACCGACAGCCATCTTCGTTTGCAGGCGATGCTTATTATTTTGAATAAAGTTTTCTTGTCTTGGGAAACCAAGAGCAACAAGTAATAGATCAGGCTTTGCTTCTTGAATACGAGAAATAATATTCTCTTCCTCTTCTTGTTTAAAATACCCATCCTGCATACCAACAATGGAGACAGCTGAATATGTTTTTGTTAAATGATCAGCAGCTCCTTTCACAACATGTGGCTTCGCACCTAGTAAGAAAACAGATACAGATTTATTCTCTTTCGATAACGCCGCGAATAAATCACTCATCAAATCAAAGCCTGCTACACGCTCTTTTAACGGTGTTCCTAACATACCACTAGCTTTTACAACACCAATGCCATCTGGTGTAATTAAATCTGCTTTCAAAAGTGTTTGATGAAAACTTGGATCCTTTTTCGCACACATTACAATTTCGGGATTTGCTGTTACAATTTGAAATGTATGAGTTTGTTCTGTTTCTAGCTGCTTCATAAGATATTGGATTGTCTCTTCCATCGTCATCGTAGAGAAAGGGACACCTAAAATATCAACTGTTTGTACTGCCATAATTACAATCCTCTCTATTATTAAAGGTTTTTCGCTATTAATTGTCTGTACGTTTCTTTTGTATCTTCATATAGCTTGTGTAATGAGAAATTCGCTACAGCATGATCATAAATATGTTTCCCTATTACACCTAGCTCTCCTGTTTTCCACTTTTTATACGCTTCTTCTAAAGCGCCAGCCAACGCCTTCCCATCTCCAACTGGAACAATCCAGCCATACGTTTCATCTACAATTAACGGCTCGATTTCTCCCGCTCTTGTTACAATAGATGGCACACGCTGATTCGCCGCTTCTAATAAAACCAATGGGAAGCCTTCACTATGAGATGTTAATAAATTAATATGAGACGATGCAAATAATTGTTTCACATCTTGACGATGTCCTAAAAACTCAACCTTATCTTCAATTCCCTTTTCCGCAGCTAACGCCTTCAGTTCTTTCTCTAATGGACCGTCGCCTACCAATAATACTTTAATTTTTGTCAAGTTCGTCTGCTGTAATGCATCAAACAACACTTCATGACCTTTAACAGGATGAAGGCGCGCAACTTGAATTGCCGTAAACACATCCTCATCAATGTTAAACATTTCTTTTTTATTATAACCTTGTGCTTTTTCCTTGTCATATTCAATTCCATTATAAATAACGTGCATCTTTTCGCTTGAAATGCCTAATTGTGCTAGACTCGCTTTTAATCGATTTGTTACAACAAAGAATAAATCTATATTTTTTAAAGCCTTTAAATTTAATTTCGTAAAAATCCAGCCTTTTAAGCCTTGCTTTGTGAAGTCTTGAAATGGATCACTATGAATTGTCGTAACCCACTTTGCAGCAATCTTCTTTTTCATAAGAGAAACATAAAAGTTTGCTCTAGGGCCATGTGTGTGGACAACATCAAACTTTTCCTTATTGATGAATCCACTTATATTCTTCAAAATGGATAAATCGTAGCGAGATTTTTGTGAAAACACATGAACTTTGATCCCTAGCTCTCTTGCTTCCCTCGCAACAATTCCGTCTTCAAATACCGCCAGTTCTACTTCATCGGTTGGGAACTGATCGAGAAGTGAAATAATATGTGTCTTTCCTCCTCCATCTTCTGCTCCTGCATTCATATGCAATATCTTCATACTTTTTTCCTCCTTTAAATCCTCGCCACATTTCCATCTACCTTTTATTTTACTGTACTAAAAAATAAAAGCTAACAAAAGTTAGCTTTTATTTTTAATCATTCAATTTCTAGATCTACAATTAGATAAGCTAACACCACTATAAAGTAAATTCCAACCCCTGGTGCTGTTAAAATATGTCCTGCAGTATATGCAATACCTAATGATAAACATAAGCTCGTTGCAAGCATTCCATATTTTATATTAAATATGTCTTTAAATCTTGTAATAAATGCTAGTAAAATCTTTAAGCCATAATAGATGAACGGAATCATCATCAATATAAAACCGATAATTCCAAAATCATAAAACCAATCATGGAAGTCCATTTCAATTAGCTTTGGATCTGGCTGTTTTTGTGCATTGTATTTATAGTTACCCGCATAACCCATTCCTAACAGTTTTTGTGACATTGGCGCTTCTTTAAAGAACTGCTTATGCCTTTCTGCATATACTTGACGTCCACTGAATATAAGATTTTCTTGATTTTCTTTCTTTTGCTCTTTCTCAAGTTCTTTCTTAACCTCAGCTTCAATTTTTGCCTTTTCTTCAGGTTTCTCTTTCTTATGTTGTTGCTGTTCTTTTAGCTTTTCTTTAATTTCTTTTTCTTTTTGTTGTTGCTGCGCTGCATTTTGCTCAGCTAAATAACCATTATGAATACCCATATTTTGCGCTAATGGTGTCTTTTTAAACGTCCCAACAACACCAGCCAATAGGACGATAGCAATTATTCCGTTAAGTAAAAGAACCTTCTTGTTCGGATTTCTTCTATCAAATAATAATTGAAGTAGAATAATAACAATTGCCGCACCTAAAGTTGCACCAATTGAACCCATTCCTACTTTCGTACCAACTTGAATTAAAGAATAAATCATTAACAAAGATGGAATCCAGTATAAAACGCTAGTAATACCTTTTGTTTTCTGAATAGAGTATAGTACTACAATCGGGAAGATAATCGCTAAAATTGATCCTAACTCATTCCCAGCATAGAACCAACCACGAGAACCGACCTTCATCCATTGGTAACTACCAAGGTCTGTAGATGTTGTAATAGAAACGACCATAACAATATTAATAATTAATGAAGAATACACAATGCTGTTTCTAACTTTATCACTAATATTTGTCATCTTCTTCAATGATTTTAAAGCTAAAATGTATGAACCCAACATAATATATATATACAATGCTTTCCCAATGAATTTAACTTCTTCACCCATTATAATTGGACTCTTGTTAAGTTTATTATTAATAAATCCAAGACATAGTACTACTCCTAGTACTACTAGATAAATCAAAAACTTTCTATTTTCTTTTTCTCTTGCTTGTAACAGGATATAAACACCACAGATTGCCATAACAAGAAATCTTGCCATTATTCCAAATGTCGCATTTATTTTTAATACCATAATACTAAGCGACGTTAATAAATCTAAAACAGGCTGTAAAATAATAAAAAAGAGCAAAAATTGCTCAAATCTAATCCTAGCTTGATTTGCCAACATTCTTAGACCTCCATAAAAATCATTACATTATCATGTAAACATTGTTTATATCATTTAAAATACACCTAGCAATTATAACATAACTCATATTTAATTTGAGAAATATTTTTATACAAGCATTAATCACAGAGTTTTCTCCAAATATGATAAAGATATTATCTCCTTACTTTCTATCTATCCTTTAAAAAGAAAAATATCCACATCTATATATACATCAATTAAAAAACCGACATCCCCCCTCTTTTTAGGTGGGAGAGAGCACCTGGCCATGCATAGAAGCAGTCAGAGCCTTTTTCTGCCATATGCGAAGTAAAAACAGAAAGAGCAAACGAGTGTAAGTTACTTTGTATTCTGCATAGCAGGGATGTAGATGTCGAAAAATGAAAATGGATTTATATAATTACCTTACGTTCATTAAATTGTGAGACGAGATTACTACTACCTCCAAATCTCAGGATGAATTTCCGATTTCAACCATAATATCAACTTACATACATTTAAAATCTATTTATTTGCATTTTTCAAATCAACATTCCCCAATAAAGCAAAGCTTTCTTCCTCAAGGATCAAATATTGCAGAATAAACATTGACTTTCTTATTAAAATAACTCTTTGTGTCTAGAGCTTATTTTCCACATTTTCAAACGCTTTCTTCATGTATTTCTTTCATTTTTTTACATGTAACGAAAAGTAATTGTTATTTCCAAAACTTTAGTGTATATTTTTTCTCTGGAACATCTTTAGGAGGAAGGGAATAGAGCCATGTTATTAATCGAAATATTTACGTTTATTGGCCTTGTCGCCGCTGCCATTTCTGGTACATTAGTTGGTTTAAAGAAAGATCTAGATTTGTTTGGTGTCCTTTGTTTAGCTGTAGCTACTGCACTCGGTGGCGGAATTATTCGAGATATTATGATTGGTAACCTACCTCCCGTTGCATTTGTACAACCGATTTACTTCTTTGTCAGTGTATTATCAGCACTATTTACTTGTATGTTTTTTGAGCGCATTAATAAACTTCAAGTTGTTATTATGCTTTCTGACGCTGTTGGTTTAGGCGTTTTCACCGCTGTCGGTGCAAATGCAGCAATGTCACATCACATCAACGCCTCATTTGTAGTTGTTTCGATGGGTGTTATTACAGGTATTGGCGGAGGGATTCTGCGTGATATTTGCACACAAGATATTCCCTATGTATTCCGCAAAGAAATTTATGCAATTGCTTCTATTCTTGGTGCAATTAGCTTCCTGATTACATATGAAATGGGAGCACACGTATTAGCTTTCTATGTTTGTTTACTTGTAACGTTCACTATACGTGTAGTCACTGTTATATATAATGTCCATTTCCCAGTTTTCTTTAAAACTCATGCAAAAATGGATAAGGGACAATAAGAGAATTCCAAATGGAGTTCTCTTATTTTATGTTTTACAACATATACATAGGGATAATTATATAGAGTAATTTTACATAAATAGGTATAATTAAAAAAGAACTACAATTGAAAACGCTTTATATAACAGGGGGAAGAATAATGTTTGGGGCTTTCAAAAAAAAGAACGATAACATGGACACAAGTATCATTGAATTGAGTAAAACACAGCAAATAACATTCAATGTGCCTGCTAATTCTGAATTAAAAACACAAATGGACATGCTTCACATTACAAAAGAAGATTTACAAATCGTGAAAGTATTGCAGCCCTTCATTTACGAACAACTAGACTGGATTACAGAACAATTTTATACCAATATTACAAAGCAACCGCACTTAATCGAAATCATTGAACGTTATAGTTCAGTAACTAAATTAAAACAAACCTTAAAACAACATATTAAGGAACTATTTAGTGGTGATATTGATCAAGGCTTTATTGAACGACGTGTTCAAATTGCAAGAAGACACGTTAAAATTGGCTTACACAGAAAATGGTATACAGCCGCTTATCAAGAATTATTCCGTTCCATTCTCAAGATTTTAAAAACAAGAATTTCTACAATGGACGACTTTTCTTATTCTGTAAACGTGATAAATAAATTATTCACACTTGAACAAGAGCTTGTTATTAGCGCCTATGAGTCCGAATACGAAAGAATTCAAAAAGAACATGAAAAAGAAAAAGAAATCACAGCAATGACAATTACACATATTGCAACAGAGCTCGCAGCTGTTTCTGAAAAAACAAGCGCTTCCATTCAACAATTAACAACTCAATCAGAAAATATTGTTGAAATTGCAAAAACAGGTACATCATTAGCCACAACATCAGAAGAAAAAGCGAATAAAGGAAAAGAGCAACTAGATATTCAGAATAAGCGAATGGAAAGCATTCAATCTAATATGGAGACAATTATTGAGGATACCCGAGAACTTCTTGATATCTCAAAAAAAATTAATGAAATTATTGATATCGTGAAATCAATTGCTGAACAAACAAACTTGCTTGCATTAAATGCAGCCATTGAATCTGCACGCGCTGGGGAATTTGGTAAAGGTTTTGCCGTTGTTGCTGGAGAAATTCGGAAGTTATCTGAACAAACAAAGGAATCTATCTCAAACGTCACAAAACTTGTCGGGAAAACAAACGAACAAATTATACATGTTTCTTCATCTGTGGAACAAATTAGTTCTCTTGTATCTGATGGAACAGACAGCATGCATGAGACAGATCAATATTTCCAAGAAATCGTTAAAGATATGTCTAATTCAAAAGAACAAAACAAAAAAATTGAAAATGAACTAGAAGTCATATCTCAAGTTGTGAAGAGCATCCAAGACGATTCTTCTCAAATGGCTTTAACAGCTGATAGTTTACAAACGGAATTAAGCAGGTAAAATGCAACTTTAATCAGACGGGCACTTTATCCCATCCTAACTTCCTTGCACCCGCTTGAATTTTAAAGCGAAAGTATTACTGTCTATGAATCATAGAAAAAATAAAGGAATCCTGAACGGATTCTTTTATTTTTTGAAAAAGATTTTTTGACAATAAAAATAGCTCATATAAACACCAAAACTTTGTAAAATAAACAAACTTGGTATTGTTAGGTTACTGTATGCAATACTTGTATTACAAAGTTCCATTCCAATATACCCCATAATAAGTAGTACAAAGAACATATACTCTTCACTCTGTTGTTTCCTAATAAGAAGATGTAAAAGCGCAATTGACATAAATAAGGTTACAGCTATGTATATAAGCTTTTCACCTTTGAAAAGTATAGAATTCATTCCTTCACTTGATAATTGATCTATACTCGGCTTAAGAAAAGCAAATCGCTCTGCCTCTATCTCGTTTAACTTTTGATCTATACGTTCTTTCATATTTTGATTTTGAACTTTTTCCTGGTTATTACTTTGTTCTCCAATTAGAACGGATTGTACGTATGCCTGATTAGAGATGGTATATTGCGACATCCCCATTGCTTTGATTCCATAATTCACACCAAAGTGAGTTGCATAAAATATAACAAGTAACCCCATCATTTTTAAAAACACACCTTGCTTTGTTGCACTTTGGAACATTTCTACCAGCAACACATATACAATTATGAAAATAGGTAAAAACAAACCTACAGGATAAATCATATTACTAAAAGCAAACAAAATCGCAGAAAATACCCACATATAAGAATGATTTAGCCCTTTATGTAAGAGTATGTAGCACGCAAAGTAAAATAAAAATATTGCCAGCGGTTCTGCCGTTAGTAACGAGCATAAAAGAATGTTTGGAATATACAAGGCATAAAATACCGAAGCAATACGGCCACACTCTTCCTGAAATATAATGGCAGCTATTCGATAAATGAAAAATGACGTTCCTGCACAAAATAAAATATTACATATTTGTAAAATAAATACTGTATCGCCAAATACACGAATTAGTAAGGACTGATAAATAATAAAAGGCAACTGCGTAACAACATCTATATTATTCCCAAGCGCAACTTGCTTTGCAGACTCATACATAGATCTCATATCACCTACAAGTGGAGTATCTACAAACAGAACGACACCAAGTCTAACAAGGATAGATACGCTAATAAGGAAAATGAGAAATTGTTTATCTGTAAAACGATATTGTAAAATAGACGCAATCAGTAATAGAAGTATGACGAAAATTGCTAATACAATTGTTAAACTCGTTGTACTTCCTCCAAAAAATTGCTTCCCTGCTTCAAAGGCCGTCCAACAAGAATAGCCGAAAAACACAAGCAGTATTCCAATAATCATTTTACTAAAAAAAGATGAAAAACCCGTTTGTATGTGTTTCATATGTCCATTGCACCTCTATTTCCATTTATCCCGCATTAACTAGTAGTAACACCCCCACCTCAAAATTCAGCGAAGGCAAAGAAGTTAGGTGAGAAATGAACTGCCAGTAAAAGCACGATTGGTGAGAGCTAATAATCAGTGTGGGCTGCAGTGCAGCCTACACTGATTAAAGTTTCTCTTTATGACACAACGATTCTATCACGAATAGACGCACGGCTGATAGGGAATTTATATGACAAATGTATGGTCATCATTTTTCACTTGCAATGTAAGCGAAATCTCTTTTACACTACAATTTAGACAAAATAAAATTTCTTTCAGTTACATGCATACGAATACAAATATATTTATGCACCTTCCCTAACATATTTTACTCGTCTAAACATCAAGTAAAATTCGATAGGAACTACCCTTCCTTTTATATCATTAAAAACATGTCATCCTGATTGAAAACGTAAAATAGGAGTTGATTATATTGGAAAAAAAATTTATGAGAGAATCAAAAGCAATTAAAACGACACGTGTTTTTCCAAATGACTTAAACAATCACGAAACATTATTTGGCGGAAAATTATTGGCAGAAATTGATAGTATTGCTTCTATTGCAGCAGCTAGACATAGCCGTGAACATTGCGTAACAGCATCTATTGATTCTGTGGATTTTTTAACTCCAATTCATCAAGCTGATTCTGTTTGTTACGAAGCATTTGTATGCTATACGGGCAGATCATCTATGGAAGTATTCGTGAAAGTCGTTGCAGAAAATTTACTATCAGGAGAGCGTCGCATTGCTGCGACTTGCTTCATTACATTTGTTGCATTAAAAGATGGAAAACCTGCTTCTGTGCCACAAGTGCTGCCAGAAACTGAAGAAGAGCATTGGTTATATACGACTGGATCGGAACGTGCAGAAAGTCGCAAAAGAGGTCGTTTGAAAAGTAAAGAAATGGCATCGGTATTAACCTTAAATAAGCCATGGAACATGTAATACACTTCTGTGCATGCAAAGATTCTCATCCTTCTTTGCATGTATCTTTTTCCACTGTTAAAAGGATGGTAATTTCTCTACAAACTTTTTTCACCCCCTTCTAAATTTACAAAATAACCCACCAGCTTGTTCTTTATTTTGTTATACTATTAATGGTATATTAGATAAAGTGTTTTTACTATGACTATAAAGATTGATTAAATACATAAGGGATGGTGCGATAATGTCTGTTGAAGTACCAATTTCAATACCAAAAACTTTAATTATTATTCCCGCTTATAACGAGGAAGAAGCAATTGCTGATACATTAACTAGATTATTAGAATTAAAACAACACTTTACACAACTTAGTATTTGTGTCATTAATGATGGCTCAAAAGATAAAACGTCTGCAATCGTACAAGATTTCCCTGTTCACCTTGTAAACTTACCATATAACCTAGGTATTGGATCGGCTGTACAAACCGGTTATAAATATGCTTATGAAAACGGATACGACATTGCGATTCAGTTCGATGCTGACGGACAACATAATCCGGATGATTTATACAAAATCATACAACCTATCGCTGAAGATCAATGCGATATGGTATTAGGCTCCCGTTTCACAGAAAAAACAGCATATAAAGGTAGTATTTCGCGAAGAATTGGCATTTTCTATTTCACTGCTTTATTAAAATTATTAACAAGCCAAACATTTATGGACCCAACGTCCGGATACCGTGCTATCAATCGCGAAGTAATTAAGATTTTTGCACATAATTATCCAAAAGACTATCCAGAACCAGAAGTTCTCATCCATTTAAAAAAGAAAAAGCTTCGTATTAACGAAATATCTGTAAATATGCAAGAGAGACAAGGCGGACAATCTTCTATCACACCGCTTAAATCTGCATATTACATGATTAAAGTAAGTCTAGCTATATTAATGCAAAAAATCGTGAAAGGTTGATAATGAATGCCTGTAATTACCTTTTCATTTATCTTTATTCTATTATTATTTTTTCTAATTATTAATTCCATTCGCCGTGGAGCTTTAGAAACAAAATATGCTATTCTATGGATTTTTGTTTGTATCTCAATGGCTATTTTAAGTTCTACCGATAAGATCATAAATTGGATTGGTAAACTGTTGAAAGTAGAATATCCACCATCCGTTTTATTCTTATTTGGGCTTTTATTCTGCTTCATCTTAATTTTTGATTTAACACGAAAGATTTCTAAGCTTCATCATCAACTTGTTACATTAACGCAAGATTATGCACTATTAAAACAAAAGTTAAAAGTAAAGGATGAGGAGTAACATCCATCTTACTTTTAACAAATTTAATATAACAGAAGAAGCGCCTTGATTTTCCGCGAAGGAATCAAGGCGTTTTTTTCTATTAGCCTTTCAAAACTATCTCTTTTTTAAACAAGAGTTCACTTACTTTCATTACAGTTACCACAATACCTGCCCCTATCATTATAAATAACATTGGCATCAATGGTAACGTATAACGCTCATATGCAAAGTATAAACAATTAAAGTAAGTTTGGAATAGAACAATCATCCATAAGAATGAATACTCTCTCCATCTTCTCCAGAACAAAGTAAATGCCAGTATGGAGCAAACTATGAAGCCAGTCTTGATTGGTTCATAAATATTCTTCATATCCTCTCCGGATATATTAAAAATACTTATTGGAGTGCCTGGATAATAGAATGCCTTTTCCCAGAAAATTTGTGGCTTTAAAACTAAATAACTTTTTATCATTGAGCGTTTATCTGTATGCCACCATTCCTTAATACGGGCCATCGCTATTTCTTGTTGCTTTTCCATCAATTCATGTGCTTCTATATTTGGATACTTCGCATGAATCTCTGCATCAATTTCCTCCATGCTCTTTCCACCTGGATATCCTTCCCCTTGATATGTACCAAGTAATAACGGATTCCCTGCACCTGCTGTAAGTGGAATAAACTTGTGAAATTGAATATAATTACGTGCCCACCAAGGACCAAGCACAACAAATAATAGCATTACACTAATAAGGGCCTGTTTTATCATAAGGCGGAATGGATAACGTTTCATTAAAAGATATACAAATAGAAGAATTGGATATAAAGCGATTTGTACTCTGAAATATAACGTTACAAAGTAGAATAATAAAACAATATAGAAGTCTTTCATTGAATGGGTATCTGCTAATTTTAAACTCCAGTATAACAATCCAAGTGAAAGAAATAAAAATGGACTTTCAGTTAATGTTAAATTCTCCACTATCACTTCGGGAGGGTATAACGCTAATAACAATGCAGCAATTAACCCCACTGCTGGATTTAAAATATATGTACCAATCTTATAAGTCATATAGATGCTTAAGATACCAAAAGCTATCATGACTAATTTTGCACATAAAACACCTAAACTACCGTGTCCAAATATAAAGAATATACCTGCTAACAAAAATACTTGTCCCGGCATAATATGAATAGTTGGTTTTGTCGGATCATGATAAGTTAACATACCCGTTTCTAATAGATTAACTGCATTGTTTTGATACATTAAATCATCACTACCAAGTGTTAAATCTACACCATATGTATTTAAGGTCATTAGCCGAAATACTAGACCGATAACTAAGATAATGCTTAATAAAACCCATTCATACCTTTGAATATACTTACGTAACATTTCAGGCTTTCCTCCCTTTTTATATAATCTATTTATTGTTAGATTTATTATTCCGGTTGGAAATATTTACATATTTCTTGTCATTATAACCTATTTTGTTATATAATTTCCATTTTTTCATGAGAAGAATTATGATAGAAAGTTGATTTACAAAGTTTATATGCGGTAAACTTATACAGATGTTCTTGTAATCGTCGTCCTTTAAAAAAGACTTGTATATATGATACAAAACATAAAAAACTAGAGGAGATAAAATGCTATGATGGACCAAAAACAACTCGTTTCTGTTGTTATCCCGCTGTATAATGCGGAGAAATATATTGAAGAAACGATGCAATCGATATTAGATCAAACATATAAAAACATTGAAATTGTAATTGTAGATGATGGAAGTAAAGATCAATCAACTTCTATTGTAAAAGAACTTCAGACAAAATATCCGGAGCAAGTGAAATACGTTCATCAGAAAAATCAAGGTGTATCTGTTGCTCGTAATACAGGAATTGAAAATGCTAGTGGTGAGTATGTTGCTTTTCTTGATAGTGATGATTTATGGCATCCAACAAAAATAGAAAAACAAGTTGAAAGCATGCATAAAAACAATATGAATGCTTGTTATTGCGGTTATATGAACTTCTACGAAGAAAATGGAGAAAAAGTTGAGCATACAACAAACTTTATTAAAGGCGATATGACAAAGGCTTTCTTAACACATCAAGTTGTTGCGCAAACAAGCACATGGATTTTTAAACGCTCTATTGTCATGGATCATGACATTCGCTTTACACCTGGTTGCAGTTGGGGAGAAGACTTAGAATTCTTATTTAAACTGATGAGTGTAACACAAGTATGCTATGTAGATGAATACTTAACATATTATCGAATCTTATCAGAAGGAAATCTTTCTTCTAAATATAAAGATTATGAATTAAAAACAACAAAGGAATTAGAAGTATTCAATCGGATGAAAGACTGGGTTCATCAGAAATCTCAAGATTTGATAACAACAGATTCTGAAGAGCTTATCCAAATTCTTGAGACCTATCTATTTCCATATACAGTCATTAATAATGCCTGTATCTATATTAAAGAGAATTCAAAATTAGACAAATCACAGATTAACTTAATTAAAAAAGACTTAAAGAAATATTGCCGTAAGATTTATTCTAAAAACGGAAAACGAAGCAAAAAATTATATGCAATGCTTTGGTTCGTTCGAATTAAATTTATGTTTTCTTAAACAAAAAATATGATTCTAAACATTCTTTTTTGTAAATAAATCGCTCTTACAAATAGGACGAGCTATGTCCTGAAGAATAGAAAGGTATTTTCGATGAAAACAAATAAAATCCTTAAAAACGCTTCCTATCTCTTTGTAGGAAATATTATCGTTAAATTTGTACTCGCTATTGCTACGATTCTCTTTGCGAGATATGTTTCACCAACAGATTATGGTATGTTTACAACCGCATTAGCTGTTTCAGCTGTTATCTGTTATTTTACAGATGCAGGTTTAACACATACCTTTATGCGCGAAGGAACGAAACAAGGTGCTAGTATTAGCGAATTAATAAGTAGCTATTTACGCGTCCGTTTAGTATTAGCTGTCGTGATTTCTGTACTCTTTGCTATTTTTGCACAGTTTTTCTATACCGATGCTTATTTACGTGCAATGGTATATTGGGTCGTGTTACCAACAATGTTCGGAGCAACTTTACAAGGCGTCGGAATGGCTTACTTCCAAGTAACAGAACGTATGCAATTCTCTGCTATCATCTCTGTATTACAAGGTTTAACAGCTGCTGCCGCTCTTTTACTAGGAATGTCCTTTAAATGGTCACTTATGATGGTTGCAGCCATGTATGGGATATCAAGCCTTGTAACAGGACTTATCGCATTTATAATGGTAATCCGCTATACAACCATTCATAAAGGTTGGGATAGAGGTATTTTAGATCAATTACTTGTTTTCACAATCAATGGAATCATCATTATGCTCTTACCGCAATTAGGTCCAATTATATTAGAGAAGGTTTCAACATTAAAGCAAGTTGGATTCTTTGGAGCTGCATCGAAAATCCCAGCAGTACTTTATCAAATACCTGGTGTAATTGCAGCTGCCTTTTACCCAAAACTATTCGCTTTTGGAAATGAAAAAAATATTGATGAGCATAGAAAATTATCACATTTTGAATTAAAGCTTATGTCTTTCTTAGGAATGGGAATTTCTATTCCATTTATCGCTGATCCAAGCTTTTGGATTGTTACTTTATTAGGAGAAAAATACGCACCAGCAGGTGACGCTCTTGCTATTTTAGCCTTTATGGTTATTTTGCAATCCATCAACTATCCACTTGCTGACAATTTAACAACGATTGGCCAACAGTGGAAACGTACGACAACAATGACAATTGGTTTAGTTGTTGCCGTAATCAGCTATATCGTATTAGGTAGCAAATTCGGAATGATGGGTGCTGCTGTTGCTGCCGTCCTTACAGAAGTTACTTTATTATTAGGGTTTACTTTATTTGTTCATAAAGGATTCCAACTATTATTTAAAGGGGTTATATTTAATACCATAGCATTTGTAATTAGTTACGGTATTTATCGTACGGTATTTATCAGCCTACCACCACTAGTTGCTTTAACGCTTACTGGTGTACTATACGGTATTATTGGTCTCGCAATTGATCCGCAAATACGTGGATTAATTTTAGGATTTGTAAATAAAAAGTTAGCTAGTAAAAAAGCTTAAGCTTCAAGTTCTTTTTCGCATTCATTACTGTGAAGAAGAACTTGGAGTTTTTTTATAACTTGTAATTCATTTCGCTATTTACGGCTCAAATTGCAGCAACAAAAAAATACGTGTAAGATAAGCTATCCGTAAAAGTTCTTTTACCTTCTAAGCTAAATTGACTTACTTTTTTGGAATGATTATACTGAGAGACGAGCAATCCATGTAAACCAATGATTGTAAAATATATACGATAAAGGGAAAAATGTATTTTTTTATGTCTAAAACTAAAAAACACACCTTTTCATCAACGGTATGTTTTTACATAATTTGTATAGGATACGCAACTACTTATTTAGAGGAGGTTTACGAATTCCATGGATTTAGAGCACAATAATAAGACCTTTTTCAACAGAAGCACTCTTATTATCGTTCCATTATTACTATTATGTGCTTTTGTTTTTCATTACTTCTTTTTAACATCAGATCAAATATTCTCTAGTTCAGGGGATGCATTATCCCAATTTGGTTTTTTTACTTTTCTCCTGCAACATGCATTTAAAGATGGGAATTTCTTTTGGTCTTGGGACTATGGATTAGGCGGAGATTTATTCGGTGAATTCAGCTATTACTATAGTACGGCCCCATTCTTTTGGATTACATTACTTCTCCCAAAATTAAATATTGAACAAATTTATGATTTGAAATTATACATGAGTATTTTAAAAGGCTTTTTGGCAATGCTCTTTATGTATGGCTCTTTGCGTTATCACAATAAAACAGTATTTTCATCTTTTATTGCTGCTGTTATATACGGCGGCTGTATTACTTTTATTCGTCACTCTCTGCTTTGGGATTTCATGGCAGATGCTATCGTTTTTCTACCATTAGTAATCTGGGGGCTCGATAGATATATTCTAGAAAGAAAAAAAGGGCTATTCTTATTTGCTACCGCTTTCATGCTAGCATCAAACTTTTACTTTGCTTTTATAACAAGTATTTTCATTTATATGTATGCATTTTTTCAATACTTTGCTACACAGCAAAATAAAACTATAGTATCTTTTCTGACTTATTATATTAAGATTGCCTTTTTATACGGATTATCGCTTGGTCTAGCAGCTGTTTGCTTTCTTCCGTCTGTAAATGCTGTATTTAGTGCCGATAGGCTATCAAAGAAATTTGATATTCCTTTATTCTTTGAAGATACCTTTTATAAAAATTTAATGGAAAGTATTTTCTTCATAAATAATGCGGAATACTATCAACTAGCTTTTCCTGTCTTGATTTTATTCTTAATTGGGATCGGACTATTTATACGTGATAAATTAGTATTGAATAAGGTATTATTTACATTCTTTATGCTTGTCCTTTACATGCTTCCGTATACATATTCTGTATTTAATGGCTTTTCTGCCATGCAATATCGCTGGTTTTATTTATTTGCGTTTGTGGTTGCCCAAGCAGTTGCATACATTTTAGATTGGATGTTCCTTCATAAAAAAGAGAATAAAATTGCATATGTAATAAGCACGATATTAGCTACTGGCTTATTCATCTATGCATTCAACAGAAAAGTAAACATAAACGAGCAACCTTTAAACGAAGTTGACAACATGTTGATAAGTGTCATCTTAATTTCTATTCTTACAATATGTCTATGGCGCTATTTATCTAAAATTTTCATACAATTTTTAATTGTTATAAATGTCCTTGTTAATATAATCTTTATCAATTACATGTATGCTGAAGATGTACTTAGCAAAGCTTTTGGACAGCGAAATGTTACAGAGGAATCCCTACATGCATCTGGATATGATAATAACGATGAAATTGCTGCTATTCGTTATATACAAGATCATGATAAAGACTTTTATCGCATTATTAACCCAAATAGCATTCGTAATACACCGATGCTTCAGGGATATCATGGTACAAGTGCCTATCATAGCTTAATTAATTTTAATGTTCATGACTTTATGAAAAATAAATATAATGTCTTTCAAGGAATCGATACGCCTTCTATGTTCTTCCAATTAGATCATCGACTATTTCTTGAAAACATGTTAGGCGTAAAGTATTACGTATTAAGTGTAGATACTGATCAGACAAACATTCCTTATGGCTATAAACTATTAAAACAAGTAGGTCCTTATAATATTTACAAAAACGAATATGCGTTACCACTAGGATATGTATACCAATCAGGTATAAGCGATGAGGAGTTTTCTAAATTAAACTTTGCTCAAAGGGATCAGCTATTATTAGATGCTGTAGTCGTTGATAATATTAAGGATTTTTCATTAACTCACTTTGATACAAAAACACTTGATTCTAAACCAGTACCTATTAAAAGAGAGCAAATGAAGTTCGAAAATATCGAAAAAAATAACAATATGCTTACTGTTCATGACGATGGACGTATAATCGTACCTATTGATCCTCCTAATATTCCAGGAGACTTGATTGTGGAATTAAAAATTAAAAATAAAGGTTCCTTCCATGCCATTGTTAATGGAAAAGATATGTATAAAGGAACTGACACTGGTGTATATTCATATCCATTGGAAAGGTTCGTTTACAATTTAGGGAAAAATGATCGCCCTAACGAATTAACTATTTCTATTCGTGATGCAATTCCTGGGCCAGGTGTATATGAGTTACAAGACGTACAAGCAAACATTGTGAATTATGAAAATATCCAAGAAAAGACAAAAAAATTAACTGAGAATAGACTCCAAAATATTTCTTATAAGAATAACTATTTAAAAGGTGAAGTTAACTCGAACAAAGATGGATTACTATACCTATCAGTACCATATAGTAAAGGTTGGACTATAAAGGTAGATGGGAAAGAGACAGAGTTTACGAAGGCAAACTCTACATTTATCGGTGTTCCAATTCAAAAAGGGGCTCATGTAATTGAAATGAATTATGTCACACCTTACTTCAAATTGGGTATGGTTATATCTATCATTTCATTAATCATCTGCCTAACTTTACTATTTTTCGAAAATAAAAATAGAGATACAAGACTTATGTTTTTTCAGAAAAAATAAACGCACATGAAACAAATTTAGGTTCTCCCTTTATCTAATCATAAGGCAGAACCTAATATAACAAGACACACTATTTATATCACTGCTATAAACCATTACAAACAAGGAGGTTCAAAGATGGTTTTTTCAATAGTAGTACCCTGTTACAATGAAGAAAAAGTACTTCGAGCTTTTTACTCAGAGGCTTCTCTTGAAATCCATAAATTAACTACCGATTATGAATTTGTTTTTGTTAATGATGGCAGTAAAGACAGTACATTAGATATTCTACGAGATTTAGCAAATTCGGATTCAGCTGTACATTATATATCGTTTAGCAGAAACTTTGGAAAAGAGGCTGCAATGCTAGCAGGTCTAAAGTATGCTACAGGCGATGCAGTTGTTATCATGGATGCTGACCTACAACACCCGCCTTCTCTAATAAAAGAAATGTTAGATGGTTATAATGAAGGGTATGACCAAGTTATTGCAAAGAGAACGAGAACAGGTGATTCTCCTGTACGTTCTGTCATCTCTCGTTTATACTACAAAGTTATGAATAAGTTTGTTGATATTGAATTAGTGGATGGCATCGGTGATTTTAGACTTTTAAGCAGACAAGCCGTTGATGCATTACTATCTTTAAGTGAATACAATCGCTTCTCGAAAGGCTTATTTTCATGGATCGGATTTAAAGAGCTAATTATCGAATATGAAAATGTGCTACGCCCTGATGGAGAGAGTAAGTGGACTTTTTCAAAACTATTAAATTACGGAATAGACGGCGTTATTTCCTTTAATAATAAACCATTACGCCTATCTATATACCTTGGATTACTAACTACACTTGTCGGGATTTTATATGTAATCACTACATTTATACAAATTATCATCAGTGGAATTGATGTACCTGGGTACTTCACTTTAATTTCCGCTATATTATTCATCGGTGGTATCCAGCTCATTTTCCTAGGTGTCATTGGTGAGTATATTGGACGTATCTACTACGAGACAAAACGTAGACCACATTTTATTGTAGCTGAGAAGAAAGTCAGTAAAGTGAAACAAAAGGCTTAATATCAAAAAAGTTACTTCTACCTGATGTAGAAGTAACTTTTTTACTATAATAAAATATGTCCAAACTCTTTCTCTACATACCATTTCTCTTCATATGCAAAATCGTTTCCTTTAATCCATCATAATACGAAGTTTTCGGTACCTCCCCAATATATCTCTCATATTTTTCACCGCTCAGTACAACTGGTTCCTCTGTTAAATATAACATCTCCACAAATTCCTTCATCTGCTTATCAAATAAGCCTATTAACCTGATCATCCCTTTTTTCACAGTCATTATCGATTTTGTATATCCTGTTAATCCCCTTATATGTTGAATCATCTCTTCTCCTGTAATCAAACCACAACCGGGTACATTCCAATTCTGTCCATATGCATCATCACGTAATGCCAATTTAACAATAGCTTTCGCTCCATCTGGTGTGTAAATATACTCCCTTGCAAGCCCCTTGTCCCCAACAAAACTAGATACTTTATTTTCCAGAACATTTTGCAACGTATGGTGAATAAGCGTACTTTCCGCATTTGGCCCATAAAAATCTGGAAAATGGGCAATGAGTACTGATACACCAGCTTGCTTTGCCATCAACTCAAGATTTAAACGGATTTTCCCCTTCTTTGTGTGCGGATTCTTTTCAGTCTCTTCTGTTACCTTCTCTCGGTTTTGTCTTCCATACGCATAAATATTATCTACTATCGCTAATTTCACACCATAGTGTTTTGTTACGTCTAATACATTCTGTAATAACTTCGGCTGTTTTATTTCCCAATCTGTATACGGTATATTTACAGCATGAAAGATAACATCGACATCTTTAGCAGCATCCATTACATCCGCTTGCTTGAATATATCCCCTACTACTATTTGTATGTTTTCTTCCTCACAAAACAAATTTTCTAGCCTCTTCCTATTTCTCGCAAAAGCGACCACTTCAATTCCTTGATTACATAACTCCTTTGTAATTGCATATCCCATTGCCCCAGATGCACCCAATACTAAAGCCTTTTTCATCATAGTATCCCCCTTTTAATTAACCGGTGTTCAATTAATATTAAAAAGAAAATCACTTACATAAGAAGCGATTTTGCAATAAAATCCACATGTGCTTTAGCTAATTCTTGTACGTCTTCAAATATTTGACCACTTCCACAATAATGTGCCACAAATCCATGTAATGATAAAAAAACAGACCATATTGTCATGACATGTATACTTCCATTACATAAAGAAGCTACAACAGTAGCAAACTTCTCATAACTAACATTCGGCCCATCTGCTAAACACTCTTTTAATTCGTCATCCTTAATTAAAAACATGATTTCATAATAACTTTGATTTTGTAGACCAAATTCAATAAATCCAAATAAAACTGCTTTTAATTGTTCTTCTCTTGGTAATTTTTGATCAATGATCTCATCTAATTTTTGATTTAATAGTTGAAAATCTTGTTCAACCATTGCATAAAAAAGCTCTGCTTTATTTTTAAAATGATAATAAATTGAGCCATGACTATATCCTAGTTCTGCTGCAATCTTACGCATTGAAGTGTGCTGATATCCTTGTTTTATAAATAAACCTCTCGCTGCATTTATAATCATTTCTCTTGTTAGCTCTTGTTTAACTGCTCTTCTTGGCGACATTTCTTATACCTCTCCATTTAATTAACCATTGTTCAATTACATTATATTCCTTTTCCGAAAATATGCAACCCTCTTCTTGTAAAAATATACATTTCGAAAGGATAGCATTATACCCAAGAATTTAGTATCATGATTCAAGATACTATTTTGAAATGGACGGAGGACATTATGAGCTTATTAACAGTCGAAAACTTAGGTCATACATTTGGTGACCGCACATTATTTAAAGACGTATCATTACGTTTATTAGCTGGAGAACATGTTGGCTTAGTAGGTGCAAATGGCGTTGGTAAATCAACATTTATGAATATTATTACTGGACAACTTATTCATGACGACGGGCGTGTAGAATGGACACCTGGTACACATTACGGATATTTAGATCAACATACAATTTTAACAGCTGGAAGAACAATTCGTGACGTCTTAACAGATGCCTTCTTACCTTTATTCGAGAAAGAAAAAGAATTAAATATCATTACAGAAAAAATGGGTACGGCTACGCCAGAAGAATTAGAAGAGCTTCTAGACCAAATGGCAGAAATACAAGATGCGCTTGAAGCAGGTGGCTTCTACTTACTAGATATTAAAATTGAAGAAGCAGCACGTGGTCTTGGAATTGATGCAATTGGTTTAGACCGTGATGTTTCTGCATTAAGTGGTGGACAACGTACAAAGGTATTGCTTGCAAAGCTATTACTTGAGCAACCAGAAGTACTATTACTAGATGAGCCTACCAACTATTTAGACGTTGAACATATTCAGTGGTTAACAAACTATTTAAAAGAGTATCCACATGCATTCCTTTTAATTTCTCATGATACGGAATTTATGAACAAATGTGTTGATGTGATCTTCCATCTAGAATTTTCAAAAATGACACGTTACACAGCGACATATGAGAAATTTTTAGAACTAGCTGAGATGAATAAAAATCAACATTTGAATGCTTATCAAAAACAACAAGAATTCATAAAAAAACAAGAAGACTTCATTTCAAAAAATAAAGCGCGCTATTCAACAACAGGTCGTGCAAAGAGTCGTCAAAAACAGCTTGATCGTATGGAACGTATTGATCGCCCAGAAACAGCGATTAAACCAGAGTTCTCTTTCAAAGAATGTCGTGCAAGTAGCCGCTTTGTCTTTGAAGGTGAAGACGTAGAAATCGGCTATACACATCCATTACTACCTAAGCTAACAATGACAATTGAACGCGGTGAAAAAATTGCAATTGTTGGATGTAATGGTGTTGGTAAATCAACATTATTAAAAACGATTCTAGGTAAGATTAAACCGTTAAGCGGGAAAACAATCCTTGGTGATTTCTTAGAACCAGCATACTTTGAACAAGAAGTAAAAGCTGAAAACTTAACGCCAATCGATGATGTATGGAATACATTCCCACATTTAGATCAGCACCAAGTTCGTGCAATGTTAGCACGATGTGGTTTGAAAAACGAGCACATTTCTCGTCCATTAAGTCAATTAAGTGGTGGAGAGCAAGCAAAAGTCCGCCTATGTAAATTAATGGGTGAAGAAAGCAACTGGATACTATTCGATGAGCCGACAAATCACCTTGATGTTACGGCCAAAGAAGAGTTAAAAAAGGCTTTAAAAGCATATAAAGGAACAATTCTTCTTGTATGTCATGAACCAGATTTCTATGAAGATTGGATAACAAAAGTTTGGAACGTGGAAGAATGGGCACAATCTAGTAACTAATAAAAAAGGTGGATCCACTACGATCCACCTTTTTCTTATTATAGATACATATATCCATCTCACGTAACTTTTATATGATAGTACCCTGCTAACCTCAACCGAAAATCCTTCAAATCATCATAAGATTTTAAATTTGCCAGCATCCCTTGAATAACTGGAATCCTTGGATTTGGTAACCTCATTTCAGCTTCCAAAACATCTAGTGTAACTAACAATTCATCATTTTCTAATTGATCTGCTAGCGTGCGTTTGAACGTAATAATTTCTTGTAAAAAATGTTCCTTCGCTTGCTCCTTAATAAGCTCTGAACTACAAAAAAGTTTTCCTAACTTTTCTTCATGTAAAACAGGTACATCGGAAGAGTTCACAAGTCCTTCTACAAGATCATCTATTCTCTTTAGAATAAATGTAGAAACATGAGATAAATTAATCTCTATTGTATTTAAAATAATTAGTTCTAAATATCCTCCGCATATTCCCTCTACCATAATTACAAGATCTAATAAATATGGAATAACTTTTTCACCATAAATAGATAGTAAACTATTTCGGTAAAATGCATGTGATTCTAACTTCATTTTCATCATAAATACTTCTACTTCTTTATTGAATGGAATTGCATTTTCCCGTGCATGCATAATAATGAATTCCTTATGTTTTTGCACATCATTAAATTGACAGTATAATTTTTTTTCAAACTTTTCACGTGGTAGTAACGATTCTCCATCAATAGCCATCATCTTCTTTTGGATTTTGTCATAATAATATCGAAGTATCGCTAATAATAATTCATCTTTCGACTTGAAATATAAATAAAACGCTCCTTTTGATATGCCACAAGCTGTTACAATCTCTTGTACCGATGTTGCGTTCACACCTTTATTCGCAAATAACTTCATTGCCATTTCGATAATTAAACGTTCTTTTTCTTTCATATTTTCTCTCCTAAGTTTATCCTGCATCATAAAATTTCAAATTAATTTTATTATAACACCCTTTTTGATTGACGACTGACCAATCAGTCAGTTATATTATGTATTAGACTGACCAGTCGGTCAATATATATTGTAAAAGGGAGCGCAAACATGAACAAAATTATTAACTTTTCGTTAAAAAACAAGTTCGCGGTTTGGCTATTAACCATTATTGTTACCATTGCAGGAATTTATTCTGGTCTTAATATGAAGCTAGAAACAATTCCTGACATTACAACACCTGTTGTAACGGTAACGACGGTTTATCCTGGTGCTACACCAGCAGAAGTAGCAGATAAGGTATCGAAACCGATGGAAGAACAACTGCAAAATTTAAGTGGAGTTAGCGTTGTAAGTTCTTCCTCTTATCAAAATGCCTCTTCTATTCAAGTAGAATATGACTTTGATAAGAACATGGAAAAAGCTGAAACTGAAATTAAAGAGGCACTTGCAAATGTGAAATTACCAGAAGGCGTGAAGGACCCAAAAGTTTCTCGAGTAAACTTTAATGCCTTTCCTGTTATTTCATTAAGCGTGGCGAGTAAAGATGAATCTTTAGCTGCCTTAACTGAAAAAGTTGAAAAAAATATCGTTCCAGGATTAAAAGGACTTGATGGTGTTGCATCTGTTCAAATTGCTGGACAACAAGTAGATGAAGTACAACTTGTCTTCAAAAAAGATAAGATGAAAGAATTAGGTTTAAGTGAAGATACTGTTAAAAATATGATTAAAGGTTCTGACGTATCCTTACCACTTGGCCTATATACATTTAAAGATACGGAGAAATCAGTTGTTGTAGATGGTAATATTACAACGCTCAAAGCTTTAAAAGAAATGAAGATTCCTGTTGTTCCTTCAGCAGCAAGTGGCCAAGGCAACGCTGGAGCAGGTTCCCAAGCACAAGCACCTCAGATGAATCCAGCTTTAGCTGGCGGAATCCCAACTGTTACATTAGATGAAATCGCTGATATTAAAGAAGTAGGGAAAGCTGAATCTATTTCTCGTACAAATGGGAAAGAAGCAATCGGCATTCAAATCGTCAAAGCTGCTGATGCAAATACGGTTGATGTCGTAAATGCAGTCAAAGATAAAGTAAAAGACTTTGAAAAGAAATATAAAGATCTAGAAATCATCTCAACATTTGACCAAGGTGCACCGATTGAGAAATCAGTTGATACAATGCTTAGCAAGGCAATGTTTGGTGCCATCTTCGCCATTGTCATTATTATGTTGTTCCTACGAAACATCCGAACAACGTTAATTTCTGTCATTTCCATACCGCTTTCTTTATTGATTGCTGTTTTAGTAATAAAACAAATGGGTATTACACTCAATGTTATGACGCTTGGGGCAATGACGGTCGCTATCGGGCGCGTTGTCGATGATTCAATTGTTGTTATTGAAAATATTTATAGACGTATGTCTTTATCAGAAGAGAAGTTACGAGGAAAAGATTTAATTCGTGAAGCAACAAAAGAAATGTTTATTCCAATTATGTCTTCTACAATCGTAACAATCGCCGTCTTTTTACCACTTGGACTTGTAAAAGGTATGATCGGCGAAATGTTCTTACCATTCGCTTTAACAATTGTCTTTGCCTTGTTAGCTTCGTTACTTGTAGCTGTTACAATTGTACCAATGCTAGCTCATTCTTTATTCAAAAAGGAAAGCATGAAAGAAAAACAAGTACATCATGAAGAAAAACCAAGTAAATTAGCAAATAGCTATAAACGCCTGCTTGGTTGGGCATTAAACCATAAAATCATTACATCTAGCATCGCTGTTCTTTTATTAGTGGGCAGTCTTACACTTGTACCAATTATCGGCGTAAGTTTCCTACCATCTGAAGAAGAAAAAATGATTATTGCAACATATAACCCTGAACCAGGGCAAACATTGGAAGACATTGAAAAAATAACAACAAAAGCAGAAAAACACTTCCAAGATAAAAAAGATGTAAAAACAATTCAGTTCTCATTAGGTGGAGAAAACCCAATGAGTCCAGGTAAGAAAAATCAAGCCATGTTCTTCGTTCAGTATGATAATGACACGAAAAACTTCGAAAAAGAGAAAGAACAAGTCATTAAAGACCTACAAAAAATGGCAGGAAAAGGCGAATGGAAAAGCCAAGACTTCGGGGCTAGTGGCGGTAGCAATGAAATTAAGCTATACGTATACGGAGATAGCTCAGAAGACATCAAACCTGTCGTTAAAGATATTCAAAATATCATGGAAAAGAATAAAGACTTAAAAGATATCGACTCTAGTATTGCAAAAACATATGCAGAATACACATTAGTCGCAGATCAAGAAAAACTAAGTAAAATGGGCTTAACTGCTGCACAGATTGGAATGGGACTTTCTAATCAACATGATCGTCCTGTTCTTACAACCATTAAAAAAGATGGTAAAGATATTAACGTATATGTAGAAGCAGAAAAACAAAATTATGAAACCATTGATGATTTAACAAATCGTAAAATTACAACACCACTTGGTAATGAAGTTGCTGTTAAAGATGTTATGACTGTAAAAGAAGGTGAAACTTCCAACACGGTAACACGTCGTGATGGTCGTGTTTATGCAGCAGTAAGTGCAAAATTAACATCCGATGATGTTTCGAAAGCATCCGCTGCTGTTCAGAAAGAAGTAGATAAAATGGACCTACCTTCTGGTGTAGATGTTTCTATGGGTGGTGTTACAAAAGATATCCAAGAATCATTCCAACAACTTGGGTTAGCGATGTTGGCTGCGATTGCCATTGTATACTTCGTTCTTGTCGTTACATTTGGCGGTGCCCTTGCACCACTCGCAATTTTATTCTCGCTACCATTTACAATTATCGGTGCTCTTGTTGCCTTATTAATCTCTGGTGAGACATTAAGCGTATCAGCAATGATTGGTGCCCTTATGTTAATCGGTATCGTCGTAACGAATGCGATTGTCCTCATCGACCGTGTTATTCATAAAGAGCGTGAAGGCCTATCAACACGCGAAGCATTGTTAGAAGCTGGCGCAACACGCTTACGCCCAATTCTAATGACCGCAATCGCAACAATTGGTGCCCTTATCCCACTTGCACTAGGATTTGAGGGCAGTGGATTAATTTCTAAAGGCCTTGGAGTAACGGTAATTGGTGGATTAACAAGTTCAACATTATTAACTCTTCTTATCGTTCCAATTGTTTACGAAGTACTCAGCAAATTTAAAAAGAAAACTGTAGAATAAAAAAATAACCTCGCGCGCAGCGAGGTTATTTTTTATTTCCAAACAATATTAGAAAATCTCCATAGCCTTCCTTCTCTAAGTCCTCTCTCGGAATAAATCGAAGTGCCGCTGAATTAATACAATAACGGAGACCACTTGGACCTGGTCCATCTGGGAATACATGACCAAGGTGGGCATCTCCCTCTTTACTTCTTACTTCCGTACGCGTCATATTGTGGCTAACATCCATTTTCTCTTTCACACTAGCTGACATAACCGGCTTTGTAAAACTTGGCCAACC
Organism: Bacillus sp. NPDC094106; assembly: GCF_044764345.1. Taxonomy (NCBI): domain Bacteria; kingdom Bacillati; phylum Bacillota; class Bacilli; order Caryophanales; family Bacillaceae; genus Bacillus; species Bacillus sp. NPDC094106. The sequence continues at coordinate 181,038 of NZ_JBIWHY010000007.1, forward strand.
ACATCCACTATCAAATTTATCTAGTGAAGTAAACAGCGGTTCACCTGATACAATATCTACATATAGACCTTCCTCTTTATGATTCCAATATTCATTTTGAAACGGAGGCTCCGTTCCATTTTCCTGTGTTACGTAAAACTGCATATCTGTTAATCGTTCTTTTAAATAAGCATTATCTTTAGGCCAATGTTTTTTTATAAAAGCATCACGTCCTGATCCTTGACGATATAACTCATAGCGAAATGTATTTTTCTTATGATAATCTTGATGATACCCTTCAGCTGGATAAAATGTAGTAGCAAGGAGTATTTTTGTAGCAATTGGTTTCGAAAACCGGCCGCTCTCAGCAAGTGCCATTTTTGAAGCTTCTGCTTGCTCACGCTGTTCTTCGCTATGATAAAAAATTACAGTCTCATACGATTGTCCACGATCATGAAATTGACCTCCAATATCTGTTGGGTCAATTTGTCTCCAATAAATGCCTAATAATTTTTCATACGGCATTTTATTTGCATCGAATGTAATTTGTACCGCTTCATAATGCCCTGTTGTTTCAGAACAAACCTCTTTATAAGTCGGATTCTCTTTATGCCCACCCGTATAACCTGAAACAACCTGTATAATACCTTCCATCTCTTCAAATGGTGAAACCATACACCAGAAACATCCTCCTGCAAACGTTGCAATTTCTACCTTTTCGTTTATAGCCATTTATTTCACCCCAATTATTTAATTCTTCTTACAGTATGGCATAAGAAGTTAGAAGTTATAAAAGAAAAAGCACCGGCGTCCGATGCTTTTTCTTTTACTCTATTTTTTAGCAGAATCTTTTTCTATCTCATCGCTCGTCACATCTAACACATCTAATAGGAACACAAAAATTGGTATACCAATAATAAGCCCCCACACACCTAAAAAGTGTTCAGAGAAAGTTAATACCATAAATGTATAAAAAATTGGTAAATTCGTTTTTTGTGACATGAATTTTGGATTTAACACATAACTTTCAAGTGCATGAATGAAAGTAACAATAATTATAATATAGACAACATATGTAATACCACCAATATTATAAGCAATCATGCAGAGCGGAATTAGCGAAATAATTACACCAGCTACTGGAATTAAGCCGAGTAAAAAGATCATTAACGCCAAACCAAGCAATTGTGGAAATCCTAAAATCCATAGTGCTATAACAGATAAAACGCAATTAACAATAGCAATTAAAAACTGCGCTTCAATTACTTTTCCGAAAGAACGTGCGAATTTCTTTCCGAAATATTCAATTTCATTATAAAAAACGGCAAGTCTGCTCTCTTTAAATTTCGCGGTAAAAGCGACAATACGCGCCTTCTCAAGCAAGAAGAATAAGCTTAAAATAAGAGAAAGGAAAAATTGCAGCCCAAATTTCCCAACATTAGCGATAGATTTATAAAGAATGTCCACACCTTGCCCAATATATTTGGAAAGCTCCATATGGTTAATGGCATTAATTGCTGCCTTTATCATGTCATTATCTGGCGGATTTTTAAAGAATACATTAAACTGGTAGATTAATTGTGAGATTTGCACCGTTAGTACTGGCAGATACTTAACTAACGTAACGGCAATTCCACCAACTAACATCACATATAATAACGCTATAATAATTTTTCGATTAATCGGCAGAAAATGATCGAGTTTTCGAGAAATAAATTTTTGAAATCGATCCATTAAATACGTAAGCATAAACGTGATTAAAATTAAATTAAACATACTTTGTAGCCCATATAATATAAGAGCTAATAAAAGCAATACCAGTAATCTTTGAAATCCTTTGCTTTGAAACAGGTTTTTCATTTGCATAATCGACGAGTGATCTCTCCTGTCCTATAAAGTGAAACTTTAATAAGTGGGCTTTTCTTTATCTCTCCCACAAATTAGGCGTTTATCGGTATCTCCTCTAGATCTAAGTTCGGATACATGATGTTACTTTCTATTTTACAATACAATGGTCCTTTTCAGAACGCATTATGCAAAGTATTAATGAAGATTTAAGGAAAATCTTATGTTCTTTCATAATAAAATAGGTCATACAACTACTGTAACACAAAAAGCAAGCTATCAGTAGAAATCTGTGCTACAAATAGCTTGCTTTTATATTTTTACAAAACATATTCTATTATCCAAGGAATGGCATTGACATTGGAATAATAACAACTGTTACAACCCCAACTACTGTTACTGCAATACTTGCCATCGCTGCCTCTCAAATACGAAGCAGCTTCTTCAGCTCTTTTGCATATGTGCGACTTACCGGTACTTTGGAACCATCTTTCATAATTAAATTATAAGTAGAGTTAAACCAAGGCTGTATTTCCGAAATGTGGTTAATGTTCGCAATAAAACTACGATGAACGCGCATAAAACTTGTTTGCGGCAGTTTCTTTTCTAAAATAACAAGCGTATCATATGTTACGTATGTTTCCCAGAGTGTCTTTACAGTTACCCTTCCGTCAACAAGTCCTACATAAACAATATCTTTAATATTCACAAGTACAATGGATTCTTCGATTGGAAGTGCAAGCTTATGCATCTCCGGAGCTACATCTATACTCTTCATATTTTGATGTTTCTCTGTTTCATTCTCCTTTCTCTTCTTATATTTTTTCAATGTCTGTGCAATACGCTCCTCATCAAACGGCTTTAAGATATAATCTAATGCATCCACTTCAAATGCCTGCAATGCATATTGATCATACGCTGTTGCAAATACAACGGCAGGTGGACTCTTCATTTTCTTTAATATATTTGCGATTTCAAACCCATTATCATTTGATAACTGAATATCTAAAAAGACAAGATCCGGCTTGTTCTCCATTAGCTTTTCCAATGCATCTTCCACACAATCAGCTTCTTCGATTACATCAACCTCTTTTGTACGCTGCAATAAATATTTCAATTCATCCCGTGCTAACATTTCATCATCGACTACTAATACTTTTAACACCACTCTCTTCCTCCTCTATGTTTTGAATCGGAATTGTAAATACAATCTCTGTCCCTTTTTCTACTTCACTCTCAATATGAAGAATTGTCTCTTTCCCAAACAATCCTATCAACCGCTGATTAATATTATATAAAGCCGTCCCCGTTCCTTTTTTCGATACAACAACAGCTTTTCCTAACTGCTCTAAACGCTCCCTTTCAATCCCTTGTCCATTATCTTTCACTTTAAAATGAACCATGTCTCCTGTCGCATATACATGAACCTCTACCTCACAAATTGGCTGTTTCTTTGGAAAGGCGTGACGAAGTGCATTTTCTACTAACAACTGCAATACAAATGGCGGAAGAAAAATTGTCTGTAACCCTTCTTCGATATATGTTTTCACCTCATACTTATTTGGAAACCTTGCCTGTTCTAACGATAAATATGCATGTACATGATTCAGCTCCTGCTTCAGCGGAATCAACAATTGACGAGCCCCTTGTAAATTACAACGGAAATAAACACTAAGCTGTAATAAAAGTTTTCTAGCCTTTTCTACATCTGTGCGGCATAAAGCTGATACTGTATTAATTGCATTAAATAGAAAATGCGGATTAATCTGTGCTTGCAATGCTTTTATTTCTGCATCTTGAAGTAATTTACTTTGTAATTCTGCTTCTCCTAACTCAAGCTGTGTTGAGAAAATCTTCGCCAACCCTTCTGCTAATTCTTCTTCCACACGACTTAATTGGTTCGAATTTTTAAAATACAACTTTAATGTCCCCATTGTATTCCCGTGCGAGGTTAACGGAATCACAATCGCTGCTTGCAAGGGACATCCTTCATGTTGACAATCAATTACCTCTCGCGATTTCGCTTTCATTATTTTCCCTGTTTTTAAAACTGCTTTTGATAACCCTGTAATTAAACTATGAGAAGGTATATGGTGATCAGACGCTAATCCTACGTGCGCTAATATTTTTTCTGTATCTGTTAAAGATACCGCATCTGTTCCTGTAAAGCGATGGATAATTTGTGCCACATGTTTACAAGATTCCTCCGTTAAACCTTGGCGAAAATAAGGTAATGTCTTATCAGCAATCCCAAGTACCTTATGAGTTTGTAAAGCCTTTGCATTTTCTTCTTGGCGTAAAATAGCTTGTATCATAGAAAGTAAAATAAAACTACCAAAACTGTTTACAAGAATCATCGGTATCGCAATCGTTTTCACAACGTTAAAACCATCTTCTACAATAAATAAGATCATAATCATTTCTAAAGAAACAATAAGAACACTTAAAATAGCTGAGAACTTAGGTGTAATGGCACGATTATGCCTTTGAAAAATACGGCCAATATAGCCAGCAATAATTCCTGCTAAGATAGACGAAATTGCACAACTAAGAGCTGTCGTTCCCCCAAGCATATAACGATGAATGCCAGCAATAAACCCAACGCCAATCCCGATAATCGGTCCTCCCAATAAACCGCTAATCCCAACGCCCATAATACGTGTATTCGCAATGGTACTCGATGAAGAAACACCTTGTAGCCAGTTTTCATTCATAATGGTATTCCCTGCAATTTCGATCCCTGTGTAATTGCTTACAATTGTAAATAGCGAAAAAATACAAATGAGCATAAACTTATCTTTATATCCATCTTGTTTCTGAACGAGGCGCCGAAACGTTTTAATATGTGAAAGTAAAAAACCTAAGATAACAATTAATCCAACGCGCTCAATCATCATAAGCACTAAATCTAGCATCTGTGATTCATCCTTTGTTTGTTTGTTTATATATACATCAATTAAAAAATCGACATAAACCCCCTCTTTTTAGATGGGAAAGAGCATCTGGCCATGCATTGAAGCGGTCAGGGTCTTTTTCTGCCACATGCGAAGTAAAAACAGAAAGAGCAAACGAGTGTAGGTTACTTTTTATTCTGCATAGCAGGGGTTTAGATGTCGAAAAATTAAAATGGATTTATATAGTTAGTTTTATTATCGGAAAATAGTGAAGGTATCGTCAAGAAGAATAACATATATTTTATAAGATGCTACAATAGAAGATTACAAAAATAATTATTCTCTTTATTTGACAACACAATCAAAGAGTGCTAAAAATAAAGTAATCTAATTACAGTCCTTTAACACAGCCCCGTGAGGTTGAGAAGGAAGTCGGAATATAAATACGCATGTTCTTTCATAAGGGATACGTATGCTTTTTTTGGCCTTCTCACAATACTAGGTGAGAAGGCCTTTTATTATTCTTCCATAGCGACTGTATAACAAATGAGGAGGAGTAATGATGAATATCACAGGTGAATTACAACAAGTAGCAGAGGAGACAAAAGCAAAACGATATAAGACATTGCTTGGTTCTGCTCTAGGCTATGCAGCAGAAGGTTTAGATATGCTACTCTTGTCTTTTGTACTCGTCTATATTTTAAAGGAATTTCACTTAACACCAGTAGAAGGCGGAAACCTTACACTAGCAACAACACTTGGGATGCTAATCGGTTCATATTTATTTGGATTTATTGCCGATTTATTTGGACGCATTCGAACAATGGCTTTTACCATTTTATTATTCTCACTAGCAACAGCACTAATCTATTTCGCAACAGATTATTGGCAATTGTTAATTCTTCGCTTTCTAGTAGGTATGGGTGTTGGTGGTGAATTTGGAATCGGAATGGCCATCGTAACAGAAACATGGTCGAAAGAAATGCGTGCAAAAGCAACTTCTGTTGTCGCACTTGGATGGCAATTTGGAGTGTTAGTTGCTTCATTGCTTCCAGCCTTTATCGTTCCACACTTTGGCTGGAGAGCTGTTTTCTTATTTGGTTTAATCCCTGCCTTACTAGCGGTCTATGTTCGCAAAAGTTTAAGTGAACCAAAAATATGGGAACAAAAACAACAATATAAGAAGGAATTACTACAAAAAGAAACAAAGGGCACTTTAACAGTTGATGAAGCAGAACAACTAAAGCATATGAAAAAGTTTCCCCTTCGTAAATTATTTTCAAATAAAAAAGTAACACTGACAACGATCGGACTTATTATTATGTCATTTATTCAAAACTTTGGATACTATGGTATTTTCACATGGATGCCTACAATTTTAGCGAATAAATATAACTACACATTAGCGAAAGCAAGTGGATGGATGTTTATTTCTACAATCGGAATGTTAATTGGGATTGCAACATTTGGAATTTTAGCTGATAAAATTGGACGCCGTAAAACTTTTGCAATCTACTACATCGGTGGTACTATATACTGTCTGATTTACTTCTTCCTATTTACAGATGCAACATTTTTATTATGGGGAAGCGCCTTACTTGGTTTCTTTGCTAACGGTATGATGGGAGGATTCGGAGCAATTTTGGCAGAAAACTATCCAGCAGAGGCACGATCTACAGCCGAAAACTTTATTTTCGGTACTGGCCGCGGGTTAGCGGGATTTGGACCAGTAATTATCGGGTTGCTTGCTACAGGTGGAAATTTACTTGGAGCATTATCACTTATCTTCATCATTTATCCAATTGGGCTCATTACAATGCTAGTATGTGTACCAGAGACGAAAGGAAAAGTACTAGATTAAGCTTAATCAAAAAAGCATTGAAATCTTTTATTTCAATGCTTTTTTGATTATTTATGAAAGAAATTCGGAGTAAGAATATCATTCGGATAAGGTTTATGATAAATATGAGTTGTAGCCGGCGATAATGGCGGAATAAGCCATACCCAGTTTCCTGTCACTACGCGACCACAAGCAGCCTCTTGCTTTTCAAATTGCTGAAACTGCTGTGCAGCTGTATGATGATCAACAATACTTACTCCTTGCTTTTTGAAAGAATGTAAAACAGCTACATTTAATTCAACTAATGCTTTATCCCCCCATAGCGTGCTATTTCTAGATGTATCTAAACCCATCATCTCTGCAACAGCTGGAAGCAAATTATAACGATTATGATCCGCCAAATTACGAGCCCCAATCTCAGTCCCCATATACCAGCCATTGAAAGGTGCCGCTGTATAGGAGATTCCTCCGATTTCTAAACGCATATCTGAAATGATCGGTACACCATACCATTTTGCTCCTAGAGATGAAAATGGATATTCTGGATGCTCAATTTCAACTTCTTTTACATCCTCCTTAGGAATTTCCCTATATATAGGCTCCTGTCCATCAATAGAAAATACCAATGGCAATATATCAAAATTTGTGCCTTCACCATTCCAGCCAAGCTCCTGACAAAACGCTGTAAATGAAGCAGAATGAGCATCGCCAATTAACCCTACTTCCGTTTCATACCCTGCATAACGAATCAATTGATGATTATAAATACGAATATTATTCTGTTCACTACTATATTGCTTGAAAATTGTAATCGTCGGTTTAATTTTCCCATCATTCGTTGCATATCTAATGTGATGAATAAGTGCATTATACACACCTTCCTCATCATTCACTTCACGAGCATCTAATATATGCATTTTATTCCAAAATAATCTTCCGATACATCGATTACTATTTCTCCAGGCCATCCGTGCACCGTGAACAAGTTCATCAAAAGTGTGTTCATACGTTCCTGTCCGCTCTATTTCCGATACAATTTGGTTGAGGCGTTCTTCTATTTGCTGTTCTCTACCAAGCTCTTGATAGCAAGTTGTAATAAACTTTCTTGCTTCATCTATTAATTTCTTCACTTTATTCATAAGCAATCTCCTTCTGTTTCAACAACACACTACTACTTTACAGTATAAGCAAAAAGGTGTGTTGTAACAAACAAAATCAAAAGCGTCTATTGTCTTCACTAAAGCTCGTTTTTTCAGAAAATTAATAGAATTATATGTTTTATTGTTGACTTATAAAAAAAACAAGTGTATTTTTGAGTTAGGTAAAATATTTTTACCGCGGGCAACTTTAGAGAAAAGGAGGTGAATTATATGTCTTCATTTCATTTGCCTGAACTTTCATATGACTATGATGAATTAGAGCCATATATTGATGGTGATACTTTGGCACTTCATCATGGAAAGCATCACGCGACATATGTAAAGAATTTAAATACAGCTTTGGAAGGTTATAAAGAATTGCAGAACAAACCTTTAGAAGAATTATTATGTAATTTAAACACTCTTCCACCAGACATTGTTACAGCTGTAAGAAATAACGGTGGTGGACATTACTGCCATAGCCTTTTTTGGGAAGTGATGAGTCCGAAAGGTGGAGGCGAACCTAATGGAGACGTTGCAAAAGTAATTGATTATTATTTCAATACCTTTGACAACCTAAAAGACCAGCTTTCCAAGGCAGCAATTAGTCGCTTCGGAAGTGGATATGGATGGCTTGTACTTGATGGTGACGAACTCTCTGTCATGAGCACACCAAATCAAGATACACCACTGCAAGAAGGAAAAATCCCATTGCTCGTAATTGATGTATGGGAGCATGCTTATTATTTGAAGTATCAAAACCGTCGTCCAGAATTTGTTACGAATTGGTGGAATACGGTTAACTGGGATCGAGTAAATGAAAAGTATTTACAAGCAGTTAAATCACAAAAACATTAGTTATGCGTATAAGGTAAATTTGGTAATGTCGTCGAAATCCTCCAAAATCCCCCGGATTGCCACCGGGGGATCTATGAATAACCATTACATGACTTTGATATAATGTTCCAATATATGATTTACATCAGTCTCTAACATTCTAAACTGAAATCCTAACTCTTTTGCTCTCGTATTATTTATCGTACAACCATTACCGCACTCGATATTTAAAAACACAATAACAAAAGTATAAAATTGAAAGCACTGAGACATAAATCCATGCCTGATAAACTACTGATGTTTCCCATATCCCCATAAAATAAAGAAGAGAAGGAAACGTGAGCGTTACCCATGATTGTACAAATGCTATTCTGCCAAGATATTGATTTATATTCTTTTTTTGTACATTTAATACAAAGAATAGGTACCAAAGAAGTGCCCACATAAACCAAGTCAGTGCATTAACGATGTCTTGAAATTGAACAAACGATACAGCCATATAAAATAACGCGACAAGGGCCACCCACAGACAAAACCAACCTAACCCATTACCACTCATTCCTGTTATAAAGGTAATGCCTACATATAAATAAGTTAAACCAAATAGAAAAGTAGCTGCATATGAATAAATAGTCCAATTACTTTGATCAGAAATCATAATAAGATAAAACGGAATTACAATTTGTAGTACCCCTACAAATAAATTAAAAACACCTGCACTTTTTTCTTCAGCTTTCCCTAATATAACAAGACTATTTAAAAATAAAGCTGCACCTGAAAGCAATAATCCAACGTAACCCATATATGTTTGTGTGAAAATCATGTTTTTTCACACCTTAACCTCCTCACAACATAAAATTATACTAGTGATATCTTTCTTCTGATTTAGAGCTGAATACATGAAAATAGAAAATATTTTGCTGGTTCACAACGATATTTTCACAAAAATGAGTCAGACCTCCTACCTTAGAAAAGAAAGCTACACAAAATACTATCGCATGTTTTAAAGCGCTTTCAACGATATTTATTCCTATCAAACAGTAAATAGGATTCCTTGATTATAAACTTACTTCGAGAACGATACAAGCGTTAGAATTCATTAAACACACGATAAGAATCATATATCCTACTATTGTTTCGAGTGGATAGGAAAGAAAATGGTCCCAGCACTATGTACTGAGACCATTTTCTCGAAAAATTATTACAAAATTTTTCACCTTATAGACTATTAGTCATTTCATCCGATATATTACACTTCTTGATAACCGCTCTTATTATTCGACTGCCATTTCCAAGAATCCGCACACATTTCTTCCAGGCCTCGTTTTGCTTCCCATCCTAACTCTCGTTTTGCTTTAGATGCATCTGCAAAACATACAGCTACGTCTCCAGGACGACGTTCCGTAATTTTATAAGGAACAGCCTTTCCTGACACTTTCTCGAAAGCCTCAACCATTTCTAATACACTATAACCAGTACCAGTACCAAGGTTATATGCATCTACTCCTGTTGTACCAAGAATCTTTTCAAGAGCCTTCACATGACCAGCTGCAAGGTCAACAACGTGGATGTAATCACGGACACCCGTACCATCTTTTGTTGGATAATCATTTCCAAATACGCTTAACTCTTTTAATTTACCAACCGCTACTTGTGTTACATATGGCATTAAGTTATTTGGAATTCCATTTGGGTCTTCTCCAATGCGGCCGCTTTCATGTGCACCAAAGGGATTGAAGTAGCGAAGTAATGCAATGCTCCACTCTGGATCAGCTACAGCTACATCACGCATAATCTGTTCAATCATTAATTTTGTTTGACCATACGGATTTGTTGCACTTAATGGGAATTCCTCTGTAATTGGTGATGTTTCAGGAATCCCATACACAGTTGCAGATGAACTGAAGATCATTTTTTTCATATTATGCTTCTGCATAACATCACATAGTACTAATGTACTTGTAATGTTGTTATGGTAGTAAGTAAGCGGTATTGTTACTGATTCTCCAACCGCTTTTAAGCCAGCAAAGTGGATGACTGCTTCGATTGTATTTTCTCCAAAAATCGTATCAATTTCCTCACGATTTAAAAGATCTTCTTTATAAAATTTAAATTGTTTTCCTGTTATTTCTTTTACTCGATTTAACGACTCTACTGAGCTATTTGAAAGATTATCAACTACTATGATTTCATAACCGTTATTTAACAATTCTACGCATGTATGACTACCAATATATCCTGCTCCACCTGTTACAAGTATGGCCATAATTATAGTCCTCCATATTTTATTCATTATAAACTTTTAAAATTATACCACATATTCCCTAGTACATGTTTATTCCTCAAAAATACCATCTTACATTTTATCCCATATATACTTTTTATAATGACCAGTTCCCATTAAAGAAGCTACATAACTTATGCTATGTAGCTTTATTATATATATAATTTTTTCTCATTAAATTACATAACAATATACACTTAAAAAATGAGCAAGACTACCTAGCAATACAAAAATATGAAAAATCTCATGATGTCCCATGTACTTAAACTCTAACCACTTTGGTTTTGCACCATAAATGAATCCACCAATCGTATAAAAAATACCTCCAAGTACTAAAAGTATGATTCCTCCCGTACTTAGGCTTTCTGATAACGGTGCAAAGAATAAGACAATTAACCATCCCATCATAAGATAAATTGCTGTTGATAACCATCTTGGACAATTAAACCAAAACATTTTAAAAACAATACCGCATATCGCGGTCACATAAACTAGCACAAATAATAACAAGCCGTTTGCATCTTGTAAGGTAATTAGGCAAAAGGGTGCATATGTGCCTGCAATTAACATAAAAATCATAGAATGGTCTAGTTTTCTAAAGAAATAAATAGTACGCTCATTTGCTATAACACTATGATATACAGTAGAAGCTGCATAGAGAATCATCATTCCTAATCCAAATAGGATAACCGCCGTAATTGTAGCAAAAGATGGCATGTTCACAGAAACTTTCACAAGCATAGCTAACAAAGCAATAAATGATAATACGGCGCCACCTAAATGGGTAAACGCATTAACCGGTTCTCTTATATAAGCATTCATATTAACAACCCCTCATATAATTACATGTAGTTTTAATAACTACATGTAATTATATACACAATCATTTCAAAGGTCAACATTTACAATTCATTTGTTTCGTAATACCATATTTAAAGATAAAATGTACATCATTCCTACAAAGGTGAGGGTTTATATGGAAAACATAAAGAACTTACTCGAAACATTACATTTAGAGAAAAATATTACACTTGAAGATATCCCTAATGTGGATTTATACGTAGATCAAGTTGTTCAACTATTTGAAAATAACTACGGTGATACAACAAGAACAGAAGACGAAAAAGTACTAACAAAAACAATGATCAATAACTATGCCAAGGGAAAATTATTCATCCCTATAAAAAACAAGAAATACTCAAAAGAACATATGATTTTAATCAGTTTAATTTATCAATTAAAGGGTGCTCTCTCAATTAATGATATTAAAAGCTCGTTGGCGAATCTCAATGAGAAACTACTAAACGACAATACGTTTGAATTGGACACCCTCTACAAAGATTATCTCAACCTTACAGAAACAAATGTTGAAAACTTTAAAAAAGATGTAGATACACGAGTAGCTGAGGTAAAGGCTGCTGCTTCATTTGAGGATAAAGAGTTGGAAAAATTCTTATTGCTGACTTCTTTTGTAACAATGAGCAATATGTATAGACGTTTAGCAGAGAAATTAGTGGATGATTTGAAGGACTCTTAAACATGAAGAAGAGCCATCGAAATCGATGGCTCTTCTTCATAGAATTTTTACTGATGCCGTTCTAAAAATTCAGATATACGACGATACACATACATTTCATTTTCTTTCTTTGTAAATCCATTTTAATGATCTCTTTTCGAATGAATCTCTCTATCAAAATACTTAGCTATAATATCTCTATCCGAACTATTAATAACCATATTAATTCTTCCTTGCAAATACCCATACAACATCCAGCTCGAACATTCCCTTAGCTGGCTATATTTATCCTTTTTAGCTTTAAAACATAATACCGTATGGTTCTTTCTTATTTTGTAATAGTATTTAAAGATATCATTATAATCAATAATGTATACTCTTTGAATTTGATAAAGCTCCTTTACTTCATAGATCATAATTTTATCTCTTGTTCCAAAAACGACGAATCGATTTCCTACATCCATAAGTACTAATGGCATTGCTGCATAGTCTGCTGAACACATAATTGCGCCCACATAGTAGCCACCTGTAGCTTGAGCTTGAAATTGTAATTCGATAAATTCGTTTTCTTCTAGTTCATTATTTGCCTTTTCTTCTATCTCTTTAAGATTTTCTCTAGCAATTCGTTTTCTAATATCTTTTTTCTTATTCTCCAAACTCCCAATAAGGCGCTCCCCTATTGCTTCAAATTGGGATATTTCTTGTTCATCCCACTGCTCGAAAACAATTCGATCGATACTATAGTTTTCACAATTCATAATACCCCTCCATTACTCTTTTTAACTTTTGCTTTCCCCTTGATAATCTTGTATACACTGCACTTGTACTCATATGTAGTCCTTTTGAAATATCCTCTATACTCTCATCAGCAATATACCTTCGATAAAAAATATTATGGTCTACATCATCTAGCTGATGAATAGCCCCTAAAACAAACTCTTTTTCCTCTTCTTTGAGCAATACTTTTTCTACATCTCCATCATCTTGTAAAATCAGTTGCTCTATTGTTTGTTCAATATGCTTTTGCTTAAGTTTCCTTTTATAATCTAGCGCCTTAAACTTTGCAATAGAAATAATCCAATTCTTAAGCTGTCCTTTTTCAATTCGAAAGCTGTCTATTTTATACCAAAGTATGAGGAGGACATCGTTATAACACTCTTCAATTTCTTCTCTTTCATGGTGCTCCCCTAATACACTCCCAATTACTCCATAAATCAACTTACTATATTGAAGAATCAATTGATCCAATGCTTCTGTATTTTGTTTTTTTATTTCATCTACTAATTCCCTATCATTCATATCCGCTCCCCCTTCACTTATATATACGAATGAAATAAATATATTCTTACATGATTTCCTTATTTTTCATAAAGTGAAACTTTAATCAGTGGGGGGGTTTCTTTATCCCCCACTGATTATTAGCCCTCACCAATCGAGCTTTTACGGGCAGTTTATCTCCCACCTTACTTCTTTGTCTTCACCAAATTTTGAGGTGGGAATACTACTGCCCGTTAATTCGGGATAAAAAAACTATCCACCTGTTAGAGTGGATAGTTCCCTTTACTTAATCGCCTCATGAACCTTTAACTGTTTCCCTTTTATCGTTGTATTTTTCATTACTCTTAAAACGAGTGGCCCTTTTCCGTTTAATATATCAACATAGGAGACATTATCCTGTATCGTAATAATCCCTATATCATCCGCCGTAACGCCTGGAATCTTGGCAATTGTACCAACGAAATCTACTGCTCGGATTTTCTTTTTCTTTCCGCCATTAAAATACAATTTCATAATTCCCTTATTTAGGTTAGCACTCTTATCTTTTTTCATCATCGGCTTAGCATTTATTTTTTCTTCAAATGCCGCCTTTCTTTTTGTAACTTCTTCTTTTGAAGATGCATCTATTTTTACAATTTCAAAACCGATATACTCTTCAATTTCTGCCAAAAATCTATCTTCATACGGCGTTACAAATGTAATTGCTTTTCCGCTATTACCAGCACGCCCCGTTCTTCCTGTACGGTGTACATAACTTTCTTTTTCTAATGGGATATCATAGTTAATTACGTGTGTAATATTCTCAATATCAATTCCTCGCGCTGCTACATCTGTTGCTATTAAATAACGGAATTTACCCTTTTTAAAGTCATTCATTACTGCAAATCGATCTTCTTGCACCATACCGCCATGAATTTTATCACAAGGATAACCCGAGCGCTTTAACTGTCTAAATACATGGTCTACATTTTCTTGCGTACGACAAAAAATAATACAGCTATCTGGATTTTCAATGATTGTTACATCTTTAAGAAGCGAAAATTTCCCCTCTTCGCTCACTTCCAAAAGGGTATGTTCAATTTTATCTGTCGTAATACCAGATGCTTTAATCTCAATATTGATTGGCGATTCCATATATGTACGAGATAAATTTTCAACGTCTTCCGGTAATGTCGCAGAAAATAGCATCGTCATTCGATTCGTAGGTAATTCGTCAATAATCGCTTCTACTTGATCGATAAAACCCATATTTAACATTTCATCTGCTTCATCAATTACTAAATACTTCAGACTTTCTAAAGCCAAAGTACCTTTTTCAATATGATCTAGCACACGCCCGGGAGTTCCAACTACAACATGTGTCTTTTGCTTTAGTTCTAACTTTTGACGTGCAAATGGTGACTTACCGTACACAGCAACTGCCTTAATTCGTTTAAATCTTCCTATATTCGTAATATCCTCTTTTACCTGTGCAGCAAGTTCCCTTGTTGGTGTAAGAATTAATGCTTGCGGCTTATTTTCCTCCCACTCAACCATTTCACAAAGTGGAATACCAAAAGAAGCGGTCTTCCCACTCCCCGTCTGTGATTTTACAACAAGATCCTTCTTTTCTAATGCAACTGGAATTACTTTTTCTTGTACTACTGTTGGACTTTCATATTGCAAGCTAGTAAGAGCCCTTACAATTTCTTTACTTAATGCGTAATCTTTAAAACTTCTTTTACTCATGTACGAACCTCATTTTGTTATATATTCTTTTATCTCGCTATTTACGAACAATAGCACCTTCAAATTCAGTGAAAACAAAGAAATTAGGCGGGAGATGAACTGTCTGTAAAAGCCCAATCGGTGACCCCCACTGATTAAAATTTCACTTTATATATTTTTCACCATTGTATAAATATCATATGCATAGTTCTATTATACTTGAATCCGCCTCTTAATCGGAATTAATACATATATATGACGAATTTTCCCCTAAGATTGGGGAGAGCTTAGGGGAAGATTTGAAGGAATTGAAAAGAAAATACGAAGTTATTAGGAACACTACCTATATAAATCCATTTTAATGTTTCGACATCTAAATCCCTGCTATGCAGAATAAAAAGTAACCTACACTCGTTTGCCCTTTCTATTTTTAAAAGGCCCTGACCGCTTCTATGCATGGCCAGATGCTCTCTCCCACCTAAAAAGAGGCGGTTTATGTCGTTTTTTTAATTGATGTATATAAAATAAGATAAAGAAAAAGCAGTATTCCTACCTCTAATACTCTTTTCTTTATCCATTTTATGTGAAATATCTTTCTGTATCATAATATTATTTCGATATAGTCAATTAAGCCCGTAGACTAGATATTCTCGAAGAACTTACACGATCTGCTACTGAATCAGGAATTTGGTCCGCAATTGCCTCTCCAATTTTCAAACTTGCAGTTGCAGCTGGAGATGGAGCATTGCAAATATGCATTGCATTTATCCCTGTAATGATACAAAAATCATCTACCATATTCCCGTTGGCTGTAATCGCTTGAGCTCTTACACCAGCATGTGTTGGAACAATGTCTTTCTCCGTAAGATCTGGTATTAAACGCTGTAAGCTTTTAAGAAACGACTGTTTACTAAACGATCGAACCATCTCTTTCATGCCCTCTTTCATATTTGGCATTGCCATTTTCCAAAAGCCCGCATATGTCATGGTCTCCATAAAATCTTTTAAATCAAAGTCTTTTTTCGTATATCCTTCGCGCTTAAAACTTAATACTGCATTCGGCCCAGCATGTACCTCCCCATTTATCATTCGAGTAAAATGAACACCCAAGAATGGAAAATCTGGATTTGGAACTGGATAAATTAAGTGTTTTACAAGATGGCGTCTTTCGGGAATTAGTTCATAGTACTCTCCTCGAAAAGGAACAATCTTCATATCTGTTATTAACCCTGATTTTTTTGCTATTCGATCACTATGTAATCCAGCACAATTAATCATAAATCGTGTTGCAAACTCTCCTTTATTTGTCTCAATTGTAACAATATCTTTTTTATCATAAATACGTTCTGCCTTCGTTCCTACATGCACTTCTCCTCCACGCTCTTTTATATAATGTGCAAGTGCATAGCTTACTCCTTTATAATCTGCAATACCGCAAGAAGGAACACGAATAGCACCTAATCCTTTTACATAAGGTTCAATTTCAGCTAATTCCCCCTGATTGATTTTAGAAATATCCAAACCATTTTGAGTCCCTCGTTCATAAAGATTATGTAACAGAGGCAATTCTTCTTTTTCAGTAGCAACAATAACTTTTCCACACATATCATAAGCAATTCCATTTTCTTCACAGAACTTGACCATAGCCGCATTACCTTCTTTTGCAAATCTGGCCTTAAAACTACCTGGTTTATAATAAATTCCTGAATGAATAACCCCGCTATTATGTCCAGTTTGATGGTGTGCAAGTTCATTTTCCTTTTCTATTATTGCTATTTTGGCATGGGGAAATTTTTTTGTTAACGCCATCCCAGTAGATAGCCCTACAATACCGCCCCCAATTATTATAAAATCATACATAATTTTTCCTCCTCGAAATACATTAATTTGCTTCCGCATATATCATGAAAGGCAGGCCATATAAAGGCCCGCCATCATTAACATTTTTGTTTTACCCCGCATTAACGGGCAGTAATACTCCCACCTCAAAATTTGGCGAAAAAAAAGAATTTAGGTGGGAGATAAACTGCCCGTAAAAGCCCGATTGGTGAGGGCTAATAATCAGTGGGGATGAAGAAAACCCCCACTGATTAAAGTTTCACTTTATTTTGAAAAGCATCCGCGTTGACGCATTAATTCTCGATATAAACCCTTGTTCTTTTCAAAAGGAGCTCTTCCATGCATCCAAAATAAATTATTTAAAAGAACTAAATCTCCAACAGGTAACTTTAGTGCATGAGTTGCTGTAGAATTTTCTACGGACTCTGATAGCTCTTTAAAATACTGAGCCTGCTCAATATTTTCAGGATAAACAAACTGATCAATAAAACAAATACACGGTGCATTGTTTACATCAAAAAATGTTTCACGCTGTACAATCTCTTGTGCATTTTTACTTGGAGGTGCTTTATATGTGATCTTTACAGATGCTAACGGATGGTTTCTGAATTTATTAAGTTCTTCCCAATCGTCTAAATGAAGTAAACGAGATTCCCCACCTATCGCATTTCTTTCTGCAAACTTCATCATAAGTAACCAATCTGTAGGTTCATCAACAAATGTCCCATCTGTATGAAGGGTGAATAGACGATAAGCCTGACGCAAGTAAGAATCACTATTATCCGTGTCCTCTACATGAAACCTCGCATAGTATGTGCCTGTCATTGCATCAAAGTTCGAAGTACCAATTAAATGCGTCAATGCAGTCGCAAATTTTACATAATCAGCTGCCTCTGATGTTTCACCTTGCACCCCAATTGTAAATCCCCCTGTTTCACGATCATGGATAATCCCCCTGATATTTTCCATAAAAGACCCACCAAATATTTTTTTCATTTGATCAGCAAGAATAAAACGAGAATATGGCATATACTGCAAGGATTGTTCAGAATGTTCTTTTACCTCAGTAAAAAATTGTTGAAGTAACTGATTATCTAGAATGATATGATACAGCCTCTTATGTTCTGGATGAGGAGTAATTTCATACCCTTCATACTTTTTAGCAAATTTCATTTGTATTTCTTTTTCAATAATCGCTGACATATTAACTCCTCCTTAGTATGAAAAAACTAAAAAGCCAGTCATACGCGTCCTACAATGCATAATTGTAGAAGCGTATAACTGGCTTAAAATTACGGATGTTCTTTAATTTCTTAAAGTACAATAATAATAGACAGTTTTTTATTAAACTCCATATAAAACATGAAATGAAGATCGAGATAGAGAAGGCTAATTTCTCATATGGATCCGTCACCTTATAAGTAAATAATAATTCAAAATTTTCTGACTGTCAATGCATTTAATAGCATTTTTTCCTTTTATGATTTACTAATTTGAATTGCGTCTGCTGGTTTATAATAATCGGGGTTTCCCTCGTTCCCTTGATTACATACTTGGCACATTTTACATGCTTTCACGATTGCCTTATTCCCCGTACATACCCCTTTTTGCTTTGGTGATTTCCTAAAATTTTGAGCTTCACTTAATCTCCCCATATTCTTTCCTCCTTGTATAGAAATGAAAAAGCCAGTTATATTTCGCTCACCAAATAAGCGGAAATATAACTGGCTCTTGTTTACGAATATTCTTCAGAAATTGAAGTATAATAAACTCGGCAGTTCTTATTTTAAAATTCAAAAAAATAATTATTTTAATTGAGCAGTTTCCTCTAATTCCTCTTGAGGATTATTGCCATTTAAATAGTTTGTATATTGCCGGTACAAATCTTTCAAAGCACTAATAATAGCATTTTGTGCTTTTCCCTGATAATGATAGGAAATCTCTTGAATCACATCATCAATACCATCACGCAGACTGTATCCCCTTAAAATTTGGGCGATAAAATCTCTCCCATGTTCTGTAGCAAGGGTACATGAGGATTCAATAATTACATGATATTTGTGATCAGCTTCTATTGTAATTGTTAATGTTTCATAGACACTGCGTACAGCCATCCCCTTCGGAAGCCTCGCATGTCCTGCCATAAAAAATGTCCCTTTGCGCATTTTCATCCCCCATTATTATGCATGATTTCATCCATTACATCTGATCCATATATACTGTCTTCACTCTTGTATAGAATTCTGCAGCCGTTTTTCCTTGTTCACGCGGTCCATCACTTGAATTTTTCATTCCTCCAAACGGAACCTGTGGTTCTGCTCCCGCAGTTTCCGAGTTCACATGAACCATGCCAACTTCCATATCATCGATAAATTGTTGAGCAAGACTAAGATTATTTGTACAGATAGATGCACTCAGTCCATATTCGGTATCATTAGCTAATTGAATGGCTTCTTGATAATTTTTCACCTTAAATAAACAAATAACAGGACCAAAGATCTCTTCTTTCGCAATCCGCGCCTCTCTAGACACGTCCTCAAAAATAGTAGGCAGAACATAATAACCTTGTTTCAATTCATGTTCTTCTAATTCATTTCCCCCGCAAATTAAGGTCCCCTCTTTTTTACCTTCCTCAATCATTGATAAAATAGACTGATATTGTGATTCAGATACACATGGTCCCATAAAAGTATTATCTTCTAATGGGTTTCCAATCTTAAGAGCTTCCGTACGTAATACTAACCGATTTCGAAATTCTTCATAAATATCTTCTTCAATTATGATCCTACTTGTCGCCGTGCATTTCTGCCCTGTGGACATAAATGCGCCCTTAATTGCAATATCTACTGACTTATCAATATCTGCATCATTTAATACAACTAATGGATTTTTTCCTCCCATTTCTAGTTGTACTTTTTTCCCAGTAGCGATCGCCTTTTCTTGAATCATTTTTCCGACCCCATTGGATCCTGTAAAAGATATTGCTTTTATATCTGGATTTTCTGTTAGCTCCGTTCCAACTACTGATCCCTTCCCAAATATACAGTTGATAACTCCACTAGGAATTCCTGCTTCATGAAAAGCATTTACTAAGTGATATACTGATTTTGGTGTAATTTCAGCAGGTTTTATAACAACTGTATTTCCATAAATAAGGGCCGGAGCCATTTTCCATGCAGGGATGGCAATTGGAAAATTCCATGGCGTAATTAATCCCACTGGGCCAATCGGCACCCGCTTACTGTAAAGCATCGTTTTCGGATTAGCCGAAGGGATTATGTCTCCAATTGGTTGAGTTGCTTCTCCTGCATAATATTCTAAAATACTAATTGCTCGCTTTGTCTCCCCAATGCCCTCAGTAAGTGTCTTTCCTTCTTCCAGCGTTAAATCATAACCTATTTCTGTAACCCGCTCTTTTAAGATAGCTGCCGCTTTCCATAAATAGTTTGCACGTTGCTGAAATGATAGGCATTGCCAATCTGAAAATGCCTCTTTAGCCGATGCGATTGCTATTTGTGTATCCTCTACTGTACTTAGCGGAAATTCCCCAAGTACTTCTCCATTATGAGGATTATAATTTTTAGAATACTGACTTGAAATTGGCTCTTTCCACTGACCGTTTATATAATTACAAAACTTCACTATACTCCCTCCAGCTTAACAATTAATTGTTCTTTATTATTTAGATACGTTAGCAATTGCTGATTCAAGAATATCAAGTCCTTCTTCAAGTTGTTCATCTGTTATAACAAGTGGTGGTAAGAAACGCAGTATATTTCCATAAACCCCAGCACTTATCGTAATTAAGCCTTTACTATGTGTTTCTTGCATAACAGTTTTAACCTCTTCACTTGCAGGCTCTTTTGTATTACGATCTTTCACAAGTTC
Source organism: Bacillus sp. NPDC094106 (assembly GCF_044764345.1). Lineage (NCBI taxonomy): Bacteria > Bacillati > Bacillota > Bacilli > Caryophanales > Bacillaceae > Bacillus > Bacillus sp. NPDC094106. The sequence goes on from NZ_JBIWHY010000007.1 coordinate 202,084, forward strand.
AATAGCCGTCATAGCACCGAGACCTCTAACGTCCCCAATCACATCATATTTATCTTTCCAACTATTAAATGCATCCATCATACGCTGACCAATAATTTGAGCACGCTTCACTAAATTTTCTTCTTCAATTACGTCTAAAACTGCTAAAGCAGCTGCACAAGAAGCTGGGCTTCCTGAGAAAGTACCCCCAAGTTGTCCAGGACCTGGTGCATCCATTAACTCAGCACGCCCTGTAACAGCACTAAGTGGCATCCCTGCCGCAATTGATTTTGAAAATGTCATTAAATCAGGTGCTACACCGAAGGAATCCATTGCAAATAAGCTTCCTGTACGAGCAAATCCTGTTTGAATTTCATCCGCAATCATCAAAATTCCATATTTATCGCAAAGGTCTCTTACCCCTTTTACAAAAGTAGCAGTTGGTACAATAAAACCGCCCTCTCCTTGAAGTGGTTCTAAAATAATTGCGGCAATATTATCACTGGCAACTTCCTCTAACATAAAACGTTCGAAATAATCCAAAATCTTTTGATCCACTTCTTCTTTTGTCATTCCTTCTTCTGCACGATAATAATACGGATATGGAAGTTTATACACATCTGGGGCAAATGGTCCAAATCCATGTTTATAAGGTTTCACTTTACTCGTAAGAGACATTGTCATGAATGTACGTCCATGATATGCACGTTCAAATGAAACAATAGCACTTCGCCCCGTAGCCTTACGCGCTATTTTCACCGCATTTTCTACTGCTTCTGCACCGCTATTTGCAAACATTGTTTTCTTTGGAAAATTTCCCGGTGTAAGCTCATTAAATCTCTCAGCTAACGCAATATAACTTTCGTATGGAGCAACGTGAAAACAACTATGAATGGAGTTTGCAACCTGCTCTTGAATCGCCTTCACTACTTTCGGATGACAATGGCCAACATTTTGCATGCCAATTCCACCCGCAAAGTCTATTAATTCGTTTCCATCTACATCTGTAATAATGGCCCCTTTTGCAGATTGAACATATAAATGAGTAATATTATATGGACCTACAGGCACCGCATTATTTCTTCTCTCATGTAAAATATCAGATTTTGTCGTTACAATATTTTCTTTTAACATTTAGCATACCCCTTTTACTCTATCATTTTAAAATTCTCTTCCCACTTAAACCTATATAAATCCATTTTAATTTTTCGACATCTAAATTCCTGCGATGCAGAATAAAAAGTAACCCACACTCGTTTGCTCTTTCTGTTTTTACTTCGCATGTGGTAGAAAAAGGCCCTGACCGTTTCTATGCATGGCCAGATGCTCTCTCCCGCCTAAAAAGAGGGGTTTTATGTCGGTTTTTTAATTGATGTATATATAGAAATTACCCCTTATTTTTCCTCCAAACTGATCCCCGAATTTTTCATCATTGTCAGCTCATCTAATTCCGTTTTCTCACTCTTTACTGGTATCCTTCCATTTCTAAATCTCCAAAAATAAGAAACTATAACAATGGCAGTTGCAAGCAGTGTAAGATAAAATTGCATACGCATATCTTCTATAAATACTTGAGAAACAAATATAGCAACAATCACGCAAAGGGTCGCGTAAGTTAAATACGGAAATAGCCACATTTTTACTTTTAATTTTTCCGGTCCTTCTTTTTCAGCTATTCTTCTCAATTTAATATGGGAAACTGCAACAAACATATACATAAGCATTGTGACTCCACCTGAACTATTTGCTAAAAATGCAAATAATTTATCTGGTGACAAAAATTTAAGCATCGCACAAATAAATGCAAATAATATACTTGCAAGTATTGCCCAAATTGGCGCTCCTCTACTATTTAATTTGGAGAACAATTTAGGGGCATCACCCTTTTTAGCGAGGGAAAACAACATGCGAGAACTGGTATATAATCCTGAATTTAAAACGGATAATAAAGAAAGAAATACAACCCCATTCATAATTTCAGCAGCTGCGGGAATTCCCGCCATATGAAATAAACTCGCATATGGAAATTGTAATAATGATTCATTGTTCCAAGGAATGAAAATAACTAAAATTGAAACAGAACCAACAAAGAAAAGCATTAGCCGCCATACAACAGCGTTAATTGCCTTTATTACATTTTTTTCTGGATTTTCCGATTCACCTGCTGCAATAGCTGCTACTTCACTTCCAGACAAAGAAAAGGAAATAAATACAACACTAAGAAATACCGGAAGGATCCCCTTCGGAAAGAAACCGCCATTTTCAGAAATAATGGATAAACTTGGTCTTTCCACCCCTGGAACAATTCCTATAATCATTGCAATACCCAAACCTAAAAATACAAGTATCGCTGTAACTTTAATAAGCGCTAACCAATATTCAAATTCCCCATACAATTTTACAGAATAAATATTTGTAATTGTCATCAGAATAATCATTGATACACTAGCAAGCCATGCCGGTATAGAAGGAAACCAATTGTTAATCATCGCGCCTAATAACACTGCCTCGATTGCTACAATAATGACCCAGTTGAACCAATATAACCAACCGATTGTATATCCTGCCCAAGGTCCAATAGCCTTATGTGCATATGTTGAAAAGGAACCACTATCAGGATTTTCTGCTGCCATCTCTCCGAGCATACGCATTACTAATACAACAATTAAAGCTCCGATGATATAAGACAGTATTGCACCAGGACCCGTTGTACGAATGATTGTCCCACTCCCAACAAATAACCCAGCTCCAATAACCCCCCCAATTGAAATCATCGTTATATGCCTGGTTTTTAGCTCTTTTTGCAATTCATTTTTTACATTAGCCAAAAGATCACCAACCTATAATTTTATTTTCGAAGATCCATTCATTATAGTAACCACACATACATAACTTACATGATTCATCAAAAACCAGAATAATTGATAACGCTTTCTGAATATCACCTATAAGCTCTCCTACTCATTCCTTATGTATAGGTAAAATAAAAAGAGCCAGAAAAACAATGTAAGAAATCACATTGGATTTTACTGTCCCTATCCTTATGGCTCGTCTTCCTGCTAAGGAAGTTCAAGTGGAAAGAAGCCAATTATCCTTTATTTAATTAAGTGTAACAATACCCGGTTTTGCAGGGAGGCTAATCTCTGTCATCGGATAATATAGTAATAATAATACAAATATACTGAATATTCAAGAATTATTTTAACAATTTATCCCTATTTGATATATAAATACTAAAAACTTTGACTTATTGAGGAAAATGATGTACATTACCAATTGGACGAACAATTTTATATAAAAATAGTAAATCATTCGTATTTAGGGGTGTAAATGATGGAAAATGTATTTGACTATGAAGATATTCAATTAATTCCTGCAAAATGTATAGTGAACAGTCGTTCTGAATGTGATACAAGCGTAGCTTTAGGAAAACATACATTTAAGTTACCTGTTGTACCTGCAAATATGCAAACGATTATAGATGAAAAAATTGCAACTTACTTAGCTGAAAATAATTATTTTTATATTATGCATCGTTTTGAACCAGAAAAACGTATCTCATTCATTCAAGATATGCATTCACGTGGATTAATTGCATCCATAAGTGTTGGGGTTAAAGAAGAAGAGTATGAATTCGTACAGCAATTAGCTGCTGAACAGTTTTTACCTGAATACATTACAATAGATATCGCACATGGCCATTCCAATGCTGTGATAAAAATGATTCAACATATTAAGAAATACTTACCTGAAAGTTTTGTTATTGCAGGGAATGTAGGAACTCCAGAAGCAGTAAGGGAATTAGAACATGCTGGTGCCGACGCAACGAAAGTAGGCATTGGACCTGGTAAGGTATGTATTACGAAAATTAAAACTGGATTTGGAACTGGCGGTTGGCAATTAGCTGCACTTCGTTGGTGTGCAAAAGCTGCAAGTAAACCAGTTATTGCTGACGGTGGTATTCGTACACATGGTGATGTAGCGAAATCAATTCGATTTGGTGCAACTATGGTTATGATCGGTTCACTATTTGCTGGTCATGAGGAATCTCCAGGGGAAACAATTGAAAAAGACAGTAAGCTTTATAAAGAATATTTTGGTTCAGCTTCAGAGTTCCAAAAAGGTGAAAAGAAAAACGTCGAAGGTAAAAAGATGTTTGTCGAGCATAAAGGTTCTTTAGAAGATACGTTGATTGAAATGGAACAAGATCTTCAATCTTCCATTTCTTACGCTGGTGGAACAAAATTAGAAGCAATCCGTACTGTAGATTATGTTGTCGTTAAAAATTCTATTTTTAATGGGGATAAAGTATATTAAGAAGATTATTTGTCATTTAGAATATAGAACTAAAAATGAGCACAGTACTTTATTTTGTACTTGCTCATTTTTTATTTTTCAAGAGATTTCTTTAATAAATTATACTAAGTATATAATTTATTCCAATTTACTGAATTTTCTAGTATTATGTTGTTAGATATCATAAAAAATACGGAGGATATTAAAGATGAAAAATGTAATAGAAAAACGCCTTACTCGTTCAGAAGTCTCTCCCGAATTAACATGGGATCTCACCGATTTATATGCATCCGATCAAGATTGGGAGAATGCACGAAAAGAATTAGAAGAAGAGATGAAGAAAATTGATGCCTTTAAAACGAAATTACATACCGGATCAAAAACTTTATTAGATTGCTTACTCCTACAAGAGCAGCTTTTAATGAAATTGATTAAGCTTGTGGCCTTCGCAAGCTTAAATGAATCTACAGATCGAACAGATCCAATTATTCAGGCAAATTCATCAAAAATTTCTACCTTGGGCACGAAATTATATACAGCTTTATCTTTTATTCCGACTGAAATTCTCACATTAGAAGAAGGGACGATTGAAAGATATCTTCAGGAAGAAACAGAGCTTGAATCTTTCCGGAAATCACTACTAGAAATTCTTGAATCGAGAAAGCATAAGCTTTCACCAGAAACAGAAGAAGTTCTTGCAGCACTTGGTGAAGTCCATGGGGCTCCTTATAAAATTTATGGAATGACTAAGCTGGCTGATATGACGTTTTCTCCTATTCAGGATGAACAGGGTACGGAATTACCAGTATCCTTTGCATTATTTGAAAGTCGTTATGAATTTTCTCCTAACACAGATATTCGTAGAAAAGCGTATACATCTTTCGTTTCAACGCTAAAACAATATAAAAACACCGTTGCTACTACCTATGCCACAGAGGTGACAAAACAAGTTACACTCGCTCGTTTGCGTAAGTATGAATCTGCTACTCATATGCTTTTGGATCCACAAAAAGTCACATTCGAAATGTATAACAATCAAATAGATATTATTTATAAAGAATTGGCACCTCATATGCGCCGCTTTGCTAAGCTTAAAAAGAAAGTATTAGGACTTGAACAAATGCTTTTTTGTGACTTGAAAGCACCACTAGACCCAGATTTCAATCCAACAATTACTTATGAGGAAGCTAGTAAACTCATTCTAGAATCTTTAAAAGTATTAGGTCCTGAGTACAGTGAGATCATGGAAAAGGGTTTTAAAGAAAGATGGGTAGATCTTGCAGATAACGTTGGAAAATCAACTGGTGCCTTCTGCTCTAGCCCGTATGGATCACATCCTTATATCCTTATTACATGGCAAGATAACATGCGCGGTTGTTTTACATTGGCACATGAATTTGGACATGCTGGGCATTTTTATTTAGCAAATAAAAATCAACGTATAATGAATGTTCGTCCATCCATGTATTTCATTGAAGCACCGTCTACAATGAATGAAATGCTACTAGCTCAACATTTACTCGCTACAAATGAAGATAAAAGAATGCGCCGCTGGGTTATCTTGCAGCTACTAGGAACTTATTATCATAACTTTGTTACCCATTTACTTGAAGCAGACTATCAACGTAGAGTATACGCTTTAGCTGAGGATGGGAAGGCCCTCACTGCAACAACCTTAACAGAAGTAAAAACAGCTGTTCTTTCAGGGTTCTGGGGCGATACGGTTGAGATTGATGAAGGAGCAGGCCTAACGTGGATGCGTCAACCTCATTATTATATGGGCTTATATTCATACACATATTCTGCTGGCTTAACTGCATCGACTGCCGTATCCCAATTAATTCAAGAAGAGGGGCAGCCAGCTGTTAATCGTTGGCTCGATGTACTGCGTGCAGGCGGAACGATGGAACCACTTGAACTAATGAAGCATGCTGGAGTTGATATGTCGAAACCAGACCCAATTCGCAAAGCTGTTTCTTATGTCGGTTCATTAATTGATGAATTAGAGCGTTCTTATCAATAATACTAAAAAAACAAGACCTCATGAGAATGTATTTATCGTTCTTATGAGGCCTCATTTCTTATTTCCCAAACCTTTTACGATACCCACATTTTCTACATAGTTCCTCCACTGCCACTCTCCGTGAAAATCCATCTACCAGATTTTTCGCTCTATCCCTTTCGATAATTTCTGAAAACGAGGCCTCATTAATATTTCCAAGGTTAATGATTCCCTCCCCATCTAAACAACAAGGAATAACAGTTCCGTTCGCTAAAATACCTGCTTGATTTCGAAGACCATGACAGAAGCCCTTTCCATCATCCTCTTCTTCATGCAAGGCCGGCCACTGAAATTCGTAATCTTGATTGATGAAGATACGATCCGCAATCTTCACACCGCTTCCTGGTGTGATCCTCTCTTCAATTTTGTACTGTAAATCAAATTCTTTCTCAATGATTTCTAGTAATTGTCTGTTTCTTTGTATTTCAAGATTCGTCTTATTGTCTTGCGTCAGGTTCCATAGTCTCAGCGAAACAATTAATTCTGATTGACTCGTTGCTTCTTTAATAAAGGAAAGGATGCTTCTTACATATCCTTCTTTATCTTCAGATCCTGGATGACCATCAAAACTATGAAGTGAAAAATTCATCTGCCTTAGTGCAGGTTTATTTAATAATTTATGCCTCTTTTTATTAATTAACGTTCCATTGGTTGTAATATTAACTTTAAACCCTTTTTCATGACTTAGGTCTAATAATTGATCTATTTTAGGATGGAGCAGCGGCTCACCTTTTACATGTAAATAAATGTAGTCTGTGTGAGGTTTAATCTGGTCTAATCTCTTAGAAAACTCCTCCACAGAAAGAAATTGCTTCTGTCGTTCTGTTGGCGGACAAAAGCTGCATGCGAGATTACATACACTAGTAATCTCTAAATAAAACTTCTTAAACTTTTTCAACCTCAATTCCCCACTTCTTTGACTACTTAGAACAGGATAAAATATTGTTCTATCACTATTACAGCACAATTTTTCAGAAATGGGAACATGCTTATTCAAGGAAACTAATGTTACCATTTTCTCTATTTAGAAGAATCTAATTGTATTTCACTCATTTCTTATAGTTTGTATATACTACCTTAACTGTTGAGAAAAGGTTCCGCTTACCAACAATCGAAAGGTTATGGGAGAACACGCTAATCCCCGGTGGAAACGGATGGTTGGATGGGGAATCGTATCACTTTACTCGGTTGTGTCAGTGATAACAATTATTTTAACAATAAATGGTACCATATCTTAAAATGAGGAATGGCATCCTGTACCTTATCAGTTCTCGTAAACATTTATGTTATAAGATGAAAAAATGCCTTAGCCTGTTGTTTTTCTAACAGGTCAAGGCATTTTTTATAAGTTGAAATATTCATTAATAGAATAATATTTCAACTTATAATTGCAAATATAAATTAAATTTCATCATTCAATACCCAAATTATAAATTTTTATTTCTTTAGTCAGGCATCAAAAGTAGAAGTGGATCCATTACTTCAATAAACTTCTCAATAAAAAAGAGCAATCCATTGAACCACTCCTCAAAAAAATCAGTTACTTATGATACGGTTCCCCACGATTAATCCGAAATGCTCGATACACTTGCTCTAAAAGCACTAATCTCATCAATTGATGCGGCAGCGTCATCTTTGAGAATGAAAGGGATTCATTAGAGCGCTTCATCACTTCTGAACTCAGTCCAAGTGACCCTCCAATTACAAATGCTATTTTACTTTTCCCATATGTAGCAAGGCGATCTAGCCCTTCAGCAAATTCTTCTGATGATTTTTGTTTACCTTCAATAGCCAGCGCAATGACATGCGTATCATCTGAAATTTTATCCAATATACGTATGCCCTCTTTTTCTTTTACAATTAACATTTCTGCTTCACTTAAGTTTTCCGGTGCTTTCTCATCCGGTAATTCAATAATTTCTACTTTGGCATAAGATGATAATCGTTTTAAGTATTCTGCAATACCTTGTTTCAAATATTTTTCCTTTAATTTTCCGATTGAAATAACCGAGATATTCACATGTATTCCCCACTTTACAAACACGTTATCCACAAAACTTATCCACATATCCACATGCATTACCCACATATTGTGTGAGAATCTGTGTTCGATACAACATATGTCGCCTTTTTTTGACAAAATTCACATGTTTTTTGTTCTTTTTCTGAGTTATCCACACTGTTGATAACCGGCGCCACTTCACATTCATCCACAATAATATCTAGTGCTAATTCTACATGCTCTAAACAACAAGGTAAATTCATAGTTCTCACCTCACTTTTTCACAATAGAAAACAGGAGGGCAGTCCTCCTGTTTTTTAATAATTTTGACTGGCTAACTTAACCGTTGTTGTTGCTCGTTTAGTACCACGATAAAATGTAAGAGTCATTTTATCATCGATTTTTTTATTATATAAGGCCGTTCGAAAACCAATAATATCATGTATTGGCTTCCCATCTACTGCTACAATTACATCATATTCTCTGAGCCCTGCATCCGTACCAGGCGATGGACTCTTCACATCTAAAATACAAACCCCATCTGTTACACTATCTGGTAAATGCAATGTTTTAGACCAATAATAATTCGGAATTTCATTTAGTGATCTAAGTTCAATTCCAACATACGGTCTTCTTACTTTTCCGTATTTTTCAAGCTCATTCATAACAGGAACTGCTCTTGTAACAGGAATGGCTAATCCAATTCCTTCTACTTCTTTTGCTGCGATTTTCATCGAGTTGATCCCAATTAGTTGTCCAGCTGCATTTACAAGCGCTCCACCGCTATTCCCTGGGTTAATAGCAGCATCAGTTTGTAATACCTCCACTTGCCAATCATAATGCCCATCTTGGTCTAAATCTACAGGAACAATTCGCTCATTTGCAGAAATAATCCCCTGCGTTACGGTCCCTGAAAATTGTAATCCAAGTGGATTCCCGATTGCAATAACTGGCTCTCCTCGGTGAAGCGTATTAGAATCACCAATCTCAATTACCTTCTTTACAGGCTTTGCATCTATTTCTAAAACAGCTAAATCTGTGACTACATCGCTACCCAATATTTTAGCAGGAATCTTTTTGCCATTGCTTAAGCTTACCTCAATGCGATTCGCCCCGGCAACAACATGATGGTTCGTTACGATATAAGCATGACTATCTGTTTTCTTATAAATGACGCCTGATCCTGTTCCAGCTTCTGAATCTGCCTCTGAAAAATTATCACGCTGGATGTTTATTACACCAACAACCGCTTCCGATGTACGATCAACAGCATCTACCAAACCAACGTGATTCGCTGTTTGTGATTGTTTAACTGCCATATTCCCATCACTTGCCTCAGCTTGCTGTAAAGAGCCAGTTCCAGATTCAGAAAACAAAGGGGCCCCAAACGCAAATAATGAAGCTCCAACGATTGTTCCTGCTACGCTAGAAATAATGATACCTTTGTGCTTCCTTTTGTTTGTTCTTTTCATACGAAACTCTTCTTCATCAATAAAGGACATACTTGTTCACCTATCTTCCTGAAAACAACTATATTCACCTTTATTGTTTACTAAAATCAAGAATTATACGTATTGAATTTTCGTGGGATTCTTTGGATCAGTATCATGTATTTCAAACGATTCTCCAACCCCAAATCCTTTTTCTTCCAGTACTTGTGCTACAGACATACGTGCTAATTCTTTCATGTTGTTATCTAAACTTAAATGCGCTAAATAAATATGTTTCGTCTCGTCCGTGATAACATCTGTCATCGCGAGTGCAGCATCTTCATTGGAAACGTGGCCTACATCACTTAAAATACGTCTTTTAATACTCCACGGATAGCGTCCCATACGAAGCATTTCAACATCATGATTGCTTTCAAATACAAAAGCATTTGCTCCTTTAATAATCCCCTTCATACGGTCACTTACATAACCCGTATCTGTAATAAGAGCTAATTTTCTACCATTATGATGAAAAGCATAAAACATTGGTTCTGCCGCATCATGCGATACACCAAATGACTCAACTTCAATATCTCCAAATGTTTTTACATCACCAATTGAGAAAATAAATTTTTGATCAGTTGGAATGTTCCCGATTAAATGTTCCATTGCATTCCACGTTTTTTCGTTTGCGTACACAGGTAGCTGATACTTCCGTGCTAAAACACCAAGACCCTTAATATGATCACTATGTTCATGTGTTACGAGAATACCTGATATATCTTGGATATTTAACTCAGCTTGTTTAAATAAAGCCTCTGTCGCTTTACCACTCAATCCTGCATCAACAAGCAATTTTTGTTTCTCAGTTCCTACATATAACGCATTTCCTGTACTGCCACTTGCAAGTACACTAAAATGCAGACTCATTCCCGCTCACTCCATTATCCTTTTCGTTTTCCTTCTCTTTTCTTAACTTAATAACTTGTCCTTCAATAGCATTCACAAAGAAATCCTCTTTTTGCTCTGTTTTTAAATTCCATGTTGGAGCAAGTACTTGTTTATTAGACTCATGCAAAGCAACAATAGTTGCATAGCCAATTTTTACTTCTTTAAAATGCGTATTTTTCTTTATTTCATTCTTCAAGTATAAATTTTCTAAAGCTGTTTGAGCTGTAATAATTTCTTGCTCTTTTGCTTTTTCATTTTCACCCATTTCTTCTAAATCAGTTAACATGGTTTGCTTATACGAAACAATCTCATTCTTCTCATTTAAATCAACAACAATCATCCCTTGCTCATTATAAAAAATAGGTTTATCTTTATACTTTTGAAAGAAATAAATTTTCGATCCATCCGCTTTTCCAAACTCATACTTTTGTCCATCTAACACATAATTTTTCAAAAACTCACTATACTTATCTTTAGATGGTGTTTTTGCGTTTAACAATGGTTCCTTTAAGTAACTTACAATTGTTTTTGACTCATCCTGTAAGCTAGGGGTTTGATTTTTCAAAGAATGAATATCTTCTTCTTTAAAAGTCTTATTTTTCGCGATAATAAAGGAATCTTTCTTTGATTCCTTAGGTAAATCACCAACCGTAATTTTATCAGCTTTTAATTGCTGATCCACTTGTGTTTCCGTCATGAGTTCTAACTGGTTACTATCTTGCTTTTGAATGAATTGAAACACGAGAAAGAGGTCTAAAACAAAAAAGGTAACAATGAATATTGTTTTAATTCTATTCCAGTCCAATTAGCTTTCCCCCCTCCTCTTCACTCCACTCACGCACTTCATGATTTTCCCCATACTCCACATACCAAATTGGTTTTAAAGTTCCACTTGCGGGTTTTTCACCTGTAGCATACGGTTCATTTTCTGGCACTAATTTATAACCAATTCCGATATTTTGAATCAATTTTTTATCTATCTCAGGATTATTTTCTAATGATTGAGTAACAACCCAACCAGTTGGAAGTACCTTCTTATCCTCAGGACTAATATTTTTGAATTTAAATAAGGGTCTTTTATAGCTAATTAATTCTTCTGCTCCCCATACTTGTTTTAATTCCGTCATCCCATCCTTATTAAATACAGGTAGGCCGTCCTCATACAAACGAAATTTTGTTTCTCCCTTGGAGTTTATATAGTTAAATCGATAGCCTTCTGTTATACCGTTATGCCCATTAACAAATTCAAAACTCTTTTGTACAAGAAGAGAATCTTGCATATGCCTATCACTAGGTACAGATGAATTTGTGTACTCTAGCATTACACCATTCTGTTTAATTTGCATAGAATGAATACCATCTGTGTATGTCTCTTCTGACTTATCAGAAATAAGAGTTGCATAACGCGGATCACTAAATAATGCATTCTTAAACGAGTCTATTCCCAAGTAAGTGGGGATATAGAGTAGGCTACTGATTTCTGTCATTCCATCTGGTAAGAATATTTTTTTCGTATCATTTATATCATACTCAAAATAAGGTTTTGCCAATGCTACAAATTGATTTTGTGCATTTACAATATCCTTTACATTTACACCAGTTAATGTCATTTTATAGATTTCACGATTGCCATAAGAAACAAAATTCACTTCAATATTTTGATCTCGGCTTCTTGAAGAATCGATAATAATACGATCAAAGCTTCGATTTTCCAACTTCTTATCCTTAATTGTTAACACGCCTCTAATCGCATCAAACGGAATCTCTGTAGGAAATATAATTTCGATTTTCCCTTCCCCATGTACATAAGAAAGAAAATCACCTTTAGAAACTGTATTTGTGATATCCGTCCAATCATGTAATTGTCCTTTCTCAAGAAAGGTATATATTAAGTCTATATTCCCTTGCTTTTCACTCACGAAATGCTTCTTATCTTTATGAACAATTATAGAAGACGGAACAATTACATTTGAAATATCTTGTTTTAGTGCATCTGCATTACCTTCGACGAATTTTGTACTTTGCATTGAATTAGAATCAGGTACATATGTCCATAAATTAAAGGTAAGAAACAGGCTAATGACAACTAGATTAATTAGAACAATGGTTTTAAAGTTTTCCATATTCATTCCCAATCGTCCTCTTCTTCCTTCGCCATTGGAAGAGTAAAGTAAATCGTCGTTCCTTTACCTTCCTCACTCTTCGCCCAAATAGATCCACCATGTGCTTCAATCATCTCTTTGGCGATAGCTAAACCGAGACCTGTTCCACCCATCTGTCTCGAGCGCGCTTTATCAACACGATAAAAACGCTCAAAAATCTTCTCTACATTTTCTTTTGGAATTCCCATCCCTTGGTCACTGACGCTAATTTCTAACATATCTCCCCGATCGCGTAAACGATATGTTACCGTTCCACCTTCAGGAGAGTATTTTAATGCATTTGAAATAATGTTGTATAAAACTTGAGTGATTTTGTCTGCATCCATATCAATAAATCGAGATTTCTTAGAGAAAGAACGTTTGAAACTAACATTTTGTTCCTTCGACATTTCAAAACGATCGATAATATTATTAAAGAAATCAGTAAAGTCTACCCATTCTTTCATTAAACGATGTTCTGTACTATCTAATTTAGATAACTGCAGCAATGCATTTACAAGTCGAATCATTCTTTCTGTTTCTTCTTGTGTAACCGTTAAAAATTGTGGTGCAATATTTGGATCTTGCCATGCGCCATCAGTAAGTGCCTCTAAATAACTACGCATAGTTGTTAATGGTGTTCGTAACTCATGAGATACATTCGCTACAAATTCACGGCGCTCACGGTCAATACGTTCTTGTTCCGTTACATCATACAATACAGCGATTAAACCATTCGCTTTACCAGTTTCTTTTTGAATAACCGAAAAACTAGCCCGCAAAATATATGGTTCATTACGCGTACTAAAATCTAATAAAACTGAATCTGGTTCTTCATATAGATGATCCAATGTAAACTCCTCTTGGATCCCTAACACTTCTAGGACAGATTGATCAAGTGCTGTTTCACGCGAAACATTTAACATCTTTTCAGCGGGATCATTTAATAAAATAATATCTCCCTTTCGATCTGTAGCAATTACACCATCTGTCATATGTGATAAAACTGACGATAACTTACGTCTTTCACTTTCCGTAGAAGAGCGTGCTTGTTGTAATTTTTTTGATAAATTATTAAAAGCTAGTGCCAATTGTCCAATTTCATCATGACTATGAACTTTTACTTTGCGAGAGTAATTTCCTTTCGCCATTTCAATTGCTTGTCTTCGCATATCTGAAATCGGTCTTGTAATTGTCTGAGCTAATAAAATTCCAAGAACTGCTGTTACTAATAAAGCAATTACTGTCCCAGTCGCAAAAATTTGATTGATATCCTTCATCTGTTTATAAACGTCTTCCATGGATGCAACAATCTTAATGACACCATAAGGATTACCATTCTCGCCTTCAATAGGAGTAATCATAACTTGAACACGATGGCCTGTATTTCCATCTTTTTCAATCTTTGACTCAGCTTTTTTTTGTACAAGTACCCGTTGGACAGCTATATCTGTCGTTGTCTTATTTACCTTATTTTGCTTAGAAGAATCTGAGATTGCTATTAAACGCCTATGTTCATCAATAACACTTACCTCTTGAATATCTTTTTTACGATCTGATGCAAATTCTGTAATTGACTTCCTAATAGCGTCATCCACTGACTCATTTTTGTCACGCTTTTTTGTGAACTCTTGCTTCAAATTATAAGAAAGTAAATTTGTTTGCTGCGTTAAAGAATCCTTGAAACTTTGTACAAGACTTTTCTCTAGTTCGCGTACAAAATATACGCCAATAACTTGCATTGCTATTAATATTAATAACATATATATAAGCACAAATTTCAAATGAATAGATTGAAAAAAACCAACTTTCTTCATATACTATTCCTGCTCTGGGTCACGCAAGTAATATCCTACTCCACGTCTCGTTACAATTAAAGTAGGATGACTTGGATTATCTTCAATTTTTTCACGCAAACGACGTACTGTTACATCTACTGTACGTACATCCCCAAAATAATCGTAACCCCAAACTGTTTGTAATAAATGTTCTCGCGTCATAACTTGTCCTAAATGCTTCGCTAAATAATGTAGCAATTCAAATTCACGATGCGTAAGCTCAATGCTTTCTTCACGTTTCGTTACACTATATGCATTCGAATTAATAACAATTGGTCCAATAACCATTTCTGTATTTTCTTCTTTTTCTGCTGTACCGCCTTGCTGATGGCGACGTAAATTCGCTTTTACACGCGCCAATAATTCCCTTGTACTAAATGGTTTTGTTACATAATCATCTGCTCCAAGCTCAAGTCCCAATACTTTATCAATTTCAGAGTCTTTCGCAGTAAGCATAATAATTGGCATTTCAGAGTTTTTACGTATTTCACGACAAACCTCTAGTCCATCTTTTCCTGGTAACATAATATCTAATAAAACCATATCAGGTTGTTCTTCGTTTGCTTTCTCGATGGCCTCATCACCATCATGTGCCATTACAATTTCAAAACCTTCTTTTTCTAAGTTAAATTTTAAAATATCTGCAATTGGCTTCTCATCATCAACTACTAAGATTTTCTTTCCCATCATCGTGTATTTCCTCCTCATAAAAATATGGTCAATTATCCTCAAACACATTGATGTTTATATAGTCTTTCCCTATATGACGCCACCCTTTGTTTAAGTATTTTCTCCTCTATTCTCATAGAATCATGTATAATCCACTTTTACACGGAATCCTATACGATCTACAGAAAAACCTCTAGCTTCAACTGCTAGAGGCTCCTCATTCTATTGTAAAATAACTACTCTCATTTGTAAAATTGCACAATATAAAAAGGATATTAAGTGGGCCCACCTAATATCCTGAGAGTGGCTCGGGACGGAATCGAACCGCCGACACGAGGATTTTCAGTCCTCTGCTCTACCGACTGAGCTACCGAGCCAAAACATATATATAAAACCACTAATGGTGGTATAAACAAAAGTGGCGGTCCCGACCGGGGTCGAACCGGCGATCTCCTGCGTGACAGGCAGGCATGTTAACCACTACACCACGGGACCAAAAAATATAAAAAAACATGACCCGTACGGGATTCGAACCCGTGTTACCGCCGTGAAAGGGCGGTGTCTTAACCACTTGACCAACGGGCCACGAAAAATAAAATGGTGAGCCATGAAGGACTCGAACCTTCGACCCTCTGATTAAAAGTCAGATGCTCTACCAACTGAGCTAATGGCTCATACTCACCAACGTCATATTTTCGTGACGACAAGAGATATCATAACATAATATCTTTAATATTTGCAATACCTTTTTTATTTTTTTTATAAAAGATAAGAAAAAACTCATGAGAGCATGAGCTTTTTCTTAAAAAAATCAGTTTCTTATATCAATTAAGCTTCGTATACGTTACGAACGATATTCGTTTGGTTACGATCTGGTCCCACTGAGAACATAGATAATTGAATTCCTGTTAACTCAGAAACACGCTCTACGTATTTTCGTGCATTTTCAGGAAGCGCATCTAATGATCTTACACCAGTAATATCTTCTGTCCAACCTGGAAGTTCTTCGTATACAGGCTCACATTTCGCTAAAATGTTTAAGTTTGCTGGAACTTCATCGATAACTTCTCCATTATATTTGTAAGCAACACAAATTTTAAGAGTCGGAATACCTGTTAGAACGTCGATAGAATTTAATGATAGATCCGTTAAACCACTAACACGACGTGCATGTCTTACAACAACGCTATCGAACCAACCTACACGGCGAGGACGGCCAGTTGTTGTTCCATACTCACGACCAACTTCACGAATTTGATGACCAATTTCATCATGAAGCTCAGTAGGGAATGGACCATCACCTACACGGCTTGTATATGCTTTACATACACCTACAACGCGAGTAACTTTCGCAGGACCAACTCCAGTTCCAACTGTTACACCACCAGCAATTGGGTTAGAAGATGTAACGAATGGGTACGTACCGTGGTCAATATCAAGCATAACACCTTGTGCACCTTCAAATAATACACGATGATTGTTATCTAGTGCATCATTTAATACAACAGATGTATCACATACATATTGCGCGATTTGTTGACCGTACTCGAAGTACTCTTCGAAAATTTCTTCTACGCTGAAACCTTCTGTATCGTACATCTTTTCAAATAAACGATTTTTTTGTACTAAATTGCGCTCAAGCTTTTCTTTAAATGCTTCACGGTCTAAAAGATCAGCCATACGAATACCAATGCGAGCAGCTTTATCCATATATGCAGGACCGATACCTTTTTTCGTTGTACCGATTTTGTTATCACCTTTACTTGCTTCTTCTAATTCATCTTGTTTTAAGTGATAAGGTAAAATAACGTGTGCACGGTTACTTACACGTAAATTATCAGTACTTACACCACGATCGTGTAAGTATTTTAACTCTTCAAGTAATGCTTTCGGATCTACTACTAATCCGTTTCCGATTACACAAATTTTCTCTTTATAGAAAATACCAGATGGAATTAAGTGTAATTTGTATTTAACACCACCAAAGACAATCGTATGTCCTGCGTTATTTCCACCTTGATATCTTGCAACTACTTCCGCATGCTCAGAAAGAAAGTCAGTAATTTTACCTTTTCCTTCATCGCCCCACTGTGTTCCTACAACTACTACTGAAGACATTATTCAAGCACCTCCGCAATTTTCAAACGAACTTTTCAAACAATATAATTGTACCAAAATGAAAAGAGAAGTCAATTTAAAAACGAACATTTTTTTGTATTTTATCATTTTCGTTCGTAAGAATTCTGTATTCCCACGATGAAAGCCCTATCTTTTATACATAAAAAAGAAACACACCTTATTATAAGAAATGTGTTTCTTTTTTATACTTTTTCTATGCCGGTGGTGCATGTCCATCATCAAAGCGACGCTCTAAATTTACGAATTTGTTAAATTCCTTTACAAACGCGAGCTCGACAGACCCTACCGGACCATTACGTTGTTTTGCAATAATAATTTCAATCGTATTTTTATTTTCCGTTTCACGATCGTAGTAATCTTCACGGTACAAGAACGCCACAATATCGGCATCTTGCTCAATACTTCCTGATTCACGAATATCAGACATCATCGGGCGTTTATCTTGACGAGATTCAACACCACGAGATAGCTGAGATAAAGCAATAACAGGCACTTGTAATTCACGTGCAATTCCTTTTAATGTACGAGAAATTTCAGATACTTCCTGCTGACGGTTCTCACCTGACTTCCCACTTCCTTGAATAAGCTGCAAGTAGTCGATTAGAATCATTCCAAGCCCTTGTTCTTGCTTTAATCTACGACATTTCGCCCGGATTTCACTCACTCGAATACCTGGTGTATCATCGATATATATACCAGCATTCGAAAGACTTCCCATTGCCATTGTCAATTTTGCCCAATCATCTGAAGTTAATGAACCAGTACGAAGCCTTTGCGCATCAATATTTCCTTCCGCACAAAGCATACGCATAACAAGTTGATCTGCACCCATCTCCAAACTAAAAATCGCAACATTTTCATCTGTTTTAGTCGCTACGTTTTGCGCGATATTCAGCGAAAAAGCTGTTTTCCCTACCGAAGGACGGGCTGCCACGATGATTAAATCGTTACGCTGAAACCCTGCTGTCATCTTATCTAATTCAGTAAATCCAGTCGGTATCCCTGTGATTTCACCCTTTTGATTATGCAAAAGTTCAATTTTATCGTAAGCATCTACAAGAACATCCTTAATATTTTGGAATGCTTTTGCATTTGTCTGATGTGATACCTCTAATATCTTTTTTTCTGCCTCATTTAAAAGGCCTTCCACATCATCTTCTCTTTCATATCCATCTGATACAATATGAGTTGCTGTTCGAATCAAACGACGTAAAAGCGCTTTTTCAGCAATAATGCGCGCGTAGTATTCTACGTTTGCTGCTGTTGGAACAGCTTCGGCTAATTCAGCTAAATAAGAAACACCACCAATTTCTTCCAATAACCCTTGATCAGCAAGTGCTGCTGTTACGGTAATTAAATCAATCGGTTCTCCTTTATCAGATAATCCAAGCATAACTCCAAAAACCTTTTGATGTGCTGTTCGATAAAAAGATTCCGGTAGCAGCAATTCTGAAGCTGCTGTTAACCCATCTTGATCGAGAAAGATAGCCCCTAACACTGCCTGCTCAGCCTCTATATTATGCGGAGGGGTACGATCAGCAAGTATGTCACTCATACGCAATCCTCCTTGCCTAACTTATTTTTATTGTTCACGAACATGAACTTTTACTGTTGCTGCTACTTGCGGATGCAACTTTACAGTTACATTTGTATATCCTAATGCCCGAATTGCATCGTCCATTTCAAATTTACGTTTATCAAGCTTAATATTATGTGCTTTTTGCATTACATCTACAATTTGTTTACTTGTGATAGAGCCAAATAAACGACCGCCTTCACCAGATTTCGCTTTTAATTCTACAGTTAATTTCTCTAAAGTTTCTTTTAATTTTTTTGCATTTTCAAGTTCTGCTGCTGCATCTTTTTCTTCTTTACGTTTTTGTGCCTCTAATGTTTTCATACTACTATTAGTTGCTTCTGC
This sequence comes from Bacillus sp. NPDC094106, assembly GCF_044764345.1. Taxonomy (NCBI): domain Bacteria; kingdom Bacillati; phylum Bacillota; class Bacilli; order Caryophanales; family Bacillaceae; genus Bacillus; species Bacillus sp. NPDC094106. The sequence goes on from NZ_JBIWHY010000007.1 coordinate 221,512, forward strand.
AGCTAACCCTTGTTTTAACAAGAAGTTATTTGCATAACCATCTGGTACGTTTTTTATTTCTCCTTTTTTCCCTTTACCTTTTACGTCTTTTAGAAAAATTACCTTCATGATTGTGTGCCTCCCTGTAAATAGTCATCAATAACAAATTGAAGTTTATCTTCAGCTTCATCTACCGTAATATTTTTCATCTGTGTAGCTGCATTTGTTAAATGTCCGCCGCCACCTAGATTTTCCATAATTAGCTGCACATTCACTTCACCTAAAGAACGTCCGCTAATTCCAATGAAGCTTTCCCCACGTTTTGCAATGACAAAAGATGCAATTATCCCTGTCATCGTCAACAACGTATCAGCTGATTGCGCAATTAACACTTGATTGTAATATTCATCACCATCTACTTTGGCAATCGCAATTCCATTTTTATAAATGTAAGCATTTTGAATTGTTTTTGCAATTCTTAAATACTGCTGCATATCTTCTTTTAACAATTCTTGCACAAGAACTGTATCCGCTCCGTGCGAACGTAGATAAGAAGCTGCATCAAATGTACGAGCACCTGTCCGGAATGTAAAACTTTTTGTATCTACTATAATTCCTGCAAGTAGTGCTGTCGCTTCCAGCATCGTCATTTTTAAACGCTTTGGTTGATATTCAAGAAGCTCCGTTACAAGCTCTGCTGTCGAAGAAGCATATGGCTCCATATAGACAAGAAGTGGATCTTCAATGAATTCTTCGCCACGCCGATGATGGTCAATCACAATTACATTTTCAATCTTATGCAGCAGTTTTTCCTCCATCACCATTGAGGGCTTATGTGTATCAACAACAACAAGTAATGAATCATCTGTTGCAAATTCCATAGCCTGCTGCGGTGTAATAAAGCGAGACCATAGATCTTCACTTTGCTTCACCTTATTCATTAGGCGTTTAATCCCCTTATCAGAATCGTTCTCGTCTAATACAATATATCCTTCACGTTCATTTAATTGTGCTACCTTTAAAATACCAATTGCAGCACCAATCGCATCCATATCTGGAGCTTTATGCCCCATTATAATAACATTGCTACTTTCCAATACCAAATCTTTTAATGCATGAGAGATAACTCGTGCCCGTACGCGTGTACGTTTTTCAACAGGATTCGTCTTACCGCCATAAAACTTTACCTTACCAGTCGCCTGTTTAATAGCTACTTGGTCCCCACCTCTTCCTAATGCGAGATCTAAACCTGATTGAGCCATAGCTCCAAGTTCTGATAAAGATAAATCACCAGATCCAACGCCAATACTTAATGTAAGTGGAATATTTCGTTTTGACGTTTCTTCGCGTACTTGATCTAAAATATCGAATTTTCCTTTCTCCATTTGTGCCAAAATGCTTTCATTTAACACAACAAAGAATCTCTCTGAAGAGGCACGTTTTAAATATGCACCATATTTAATGGCCCATTCGTTTAAACGTGAAGTAACAAGGCTTGTTATATTCGTACGCAATTGATCATCTAGCCCTTGTGTAACCTCATCGTAGTTATCCAAGTAAATGACCGCTAGAACCGTACGCTGATCCTCATACATCTTTTCGATTTCCGTTTGCTCTGTTACATCAAAGAAATAAATTAACTTTTCTTCTTTTCTTACGAACACACGGAACTTGCGATTATTTAAAGATACGATATCATCAGAAGTTTCTCCTTTTATAAAAAGAAGTAATGTTTCTGATACATCATACAGATGCCATCCTGCTAAAGAATGCTGTCCTAAACAAGAAGACAAATAAGGATTTGCCCAATCAATTCCATAATCCTTATTGTATAACAAAATACCAATTGGCATTTGATTAAATGCTTCATTACTTACTTTCTTTACCCTTGTAATCATATCTGTTGTATACTTTTCGAAATTCCTCTGAAAGGCAAGTTCAAAACGAATTACAAAGAACAGTACAATGCAAAAAATAAAAAAGGTGGCCATCCCCACTAGCCAGTGAAAGTAACCAAGAATGGTAATAAGCACAAACATAAAAAATGCCAATACATAAACAGGGTATAAAAAACGCTGTCTCTTATAAAATTCAGGCATGGATCCAACTCCTATAAAGTAAAACTAACACAGCTAGCAGATAATCCACTTGTAGCTGTTGGTTAGTTGAACAGATTAAACGCCTTCACGTTAAACGTTCACTACAGGTCCACATAGTATGAAATAAGCTGCTATAACGTCTCCTCGCTATTACTTATTTTGATTGTATTTTAGAACGCAATGAAAAACCTAAGTCAATTATACCTAAGATTGTCACAAGAGGGAACAACATAGGAATAAACATACATACAATAAAGCTAATAATAGGGAGTGCCTTTGTATAACCTTTTGCATGCGCCAAAAAGGCTATAAACACAAAACCTTGAAATACAAGGAGCATTGAAAAGATGAAATATAAATTAGAAAACACTATGTGTAAATATGAATCCGATTCAACTTTCATAAATGTGGAAAGTACAATAAATATAACGTAATACCAAACGATATTCTTTGGTAATTGCATATCTCGAAATTTAGGCCATGGCACTACAGAATGCTTCAATCTTCTTAAAACATTTCCCGCCATTAATACTGTAATCCAAGAATACATTACCGAAACAATTACAAGTAAACTTGGAAGGAGAATGCGAAGCAGGTCACTAATTTGTCCTAATAAATCTTTTTGCTCCTCAGTGATTGATGCACCAGCAGCAGTCATTATTTTCTCACTTTGTTCAATTCCTTCTTTAAACATATCCTGCATTTGCTTCATTAAATCTATGTTAAAAAACTTGACACTTCCGATATAAATCAATAAAAAACTAATCAAGTATGCAAGTGTCCCTACTAATAGTATTTCCACTGGTCTTTTTTGCTTTTTATACATATATCCTAAAGCAATACCTATTATGCCGCACATAAATGTTTTTACAAGACTAAGTGGCGAACTCACAATAATGGTAACAAACAGTGCAGACACAAAAAACATACACGCACTAGAAAACGGGTGTCTTACCATAAACAATAAAAACGGTAATGGCAACGCAAATGTTACAACCATACTTAAAATAGGAATATATAGGGATACAAGAAGTAAAACCGCATATACAGCTAATAATACTGCTCCCTCTGTAATAAGCCTTGTACGTTTCATCTTTTAACCTCTCTTTCCAAAAAGAAAAGCATAGCAAAATGCACAGTAGAGTCGGACTCTACTGTGCATTTCATACGCTATTATTCACCAACATATGGTAAAAGTGCCATTTGACGAGCACGTTTAATTGCAACTGTAAGTTTGCGTTGGTATTTTGCGCTTGTTCCTGTTACACGACGAGGTAAAATTTTACCACGCTCAGAAACGAAACGTTTCAATAAATCAACATCTTTATAGTCGATGCGAGTGATGCCGTTAGATGTGAAGAAACACACTTTACGACGTTTCGCACGTCCACCTTTGCGTCCTGCCATGTTTATTTCCCTCCATTCTTTGTTAAAAATAACCGATTCGTACCATTAGAATGGTAAATCGTCGTCCGAAATGTCAATCGGTTGACCAACATTCGAAAATGGATCGTCATTCTTTGTAAATCCAGAGTTACCTGAGTTACCTGAGTTACCCGAGTTACTAGATTGACCAAATGGGTTAGAGCTTTGGTTACCGAAACCAGCTCCTGATGGTTGCTGATTGAACGAACCGCGTTGCTCCCCACCGCCATTACGCGGCTCTAAAAATTGTACGCTCTCCGCAAGAACTTCTGTTACATATACACGTTTACCATCTTGTCCCTCGTAATTACGAGTTTGAAGACGTCCATCTACGCCCGCTAAGCTACCTTTTTTCAAATAATTCGCCACGTTTTCTGCTTGTTTACGCCATATTACACAATTAATAAAGTCAGCTTCACGCTCACCTTGTTGATTCGCAAATGCGCGATTCACAGCTAACGTGAAAGTAGCTACCGCAACACCATTGGGCGTGTAACGTAAGTCAGGGTCCTTAGTTAAACGACCAACGAGGATAACACGATTCATCAATCGAACCACTCTCCCTATATATCTTAATTATTTTTCTTCTTCTTTAACAACGATGTGACGAAGGATATCTTCGTTGATCTTAGCTAAACGATCGAATTCTGTAACAGCTTCTGCGTTAGAATTTACGTTTAAGATCATGTAGAAACCGTCACGTAAGTCGTTGATTTCGTAAGCTAAACGACGCTTACCCCACTCTTTCGTGTTAATGATTTCTGCACCATTGTTAGTTAAAACGCCTGCGAAGCGCTCAACTAAAGCTTTTTGAGCTTCTTCCTCCATGTTTGGACGGATGATGTACATGATTTCGTACTTTTTCATTACACTTTCACCTCCTTTTGGTCTAAACGGCCCATAATGGGCAAGGAGCAATTAATTATATAGTAATTACTCACGAGTTTAGATTATATCATAGTAAGTTGAATGAATCAACTTACCAATACATAAAAAACTTGGCAAACATATGATATGTTTGCCAAGCTTATATCCCTATTTTTCCTAGGAAATATAAATTTACACGTTAAAGCGGAAGTGCATAACATCTCCATCTTTTACGATATACTCTTTTCCTTCTAAACGTACTTTTCCAGCTTCTTTAGCGGCTGTCATAGAGCCATTCTCCATTAAATCATCATATGAAACTGTTTCAGCACGAATAAACCCACGTTCAAAGTCTGTATGGATAACGCCAGCACATTGTGGCGCCTTCATGCCTTTTTTAAACGTCCATGCACGTACTTCTTGTACACCAGCTGTGAAATAAGTAGCTAAGCCTAGTAAATCGTATGCAGCACGAATCAACTGATCTAAACCTGATTCTTCAATACCTAGCTCTTCAAGGAATACTTTTTTCTCCTCTTCATCTAGCTCAGCAATTTCTGACTCGATTTTTGCACAAACTACAATTACTTGTGAATTTTCATTTGCTGCAAATTCTTTTACCATTTGCACATATTTATTTTCAGATGGATCCATAATATCATCTTCACTTACGTTCGCTACATATAGCATTTCTTTCGTTGTAAGCAAATGAAGGCCTTTAACAATTTTCATCTGTTCTTCTGTAAACTCAACAGTACGAGCTGGTTTTCCCGCTTCAAATGCTTCTTTTAAACGAACTAAAATCTCGTGTTCATATACTGCTTCTTTATCTTTTTGTCTTGCTAACTTCGCTACACGTTCGATACGTTTATCAACCGATTCTAAATCCGCTAAAATGAGTTCTAAATTGATTGTTTCAATATCATCAATTGGATCTACTTTTCCTGAAACGTGTGTAATATTTTCATCTTCAAAACAACGTACAACTTGGCAAATTGCATCTACTTGGCGAATGTGAGATAGAAATTTATTTCCTAATCCTTCACCTTTACTTGCACCTTTTACAATCCCTGCGATATCAGTAAATTCAAATACAGTTGGAACAGTTTTTTTCGGTTCTACTAGTTCTGTTAATTTATTTAAGCGATCATCTGGTACTTCTACAATCCCTACGTTCGGATCAATTGTACAGAATGGATAGTTTGCAGATTCTGCTCCCGCTTGTGTAATTGCATTAAATAATGTTGATTTCCCCACGTTAGGTAAGCCAACAATCCCAGCCGTTAATCCCATATTTTTCACTCCTATGTCTCAATCTTCCATCATTATAGATAGTAACGAATAAAATGACAAGTTACCTAAAAGCTCAAAAAAGTAACAGCTGCATGAGGCAGCTGTTACTTTTTCTCTATTCTTCGTGCTTTACAAGTATTTTTTTTACCTTACGATCAAACTCTCTTCGAGGAATCATTACCGAATGGCCACATCCCTCGCACTTAATGCGGATATCCATTCCCATACGAATAATCTTCCAACGATTTTCACCACAAGGATGGGCTTTTTTCATTTCCACAACATCGTACAAGTTATACTGCTTTTGCTCCACTCTCCAAACCCCTCTCACTACTAATTTGCTTTTTCACTCATCAACTCTTCACGATTATATAAAACCATACGCGGGTATGGAATTTCAATACCATGTAAATCAAGACGAGCTTTAATCTCTTTACGAAGAGCCCTAGCAATAACCGCATGTTTCATCGGTTCTACTTCAGAGATAACACGCAACACCACTTCAGATGCAGCAAGTGTTTGAACCCCTAATAATTGCGGCATTGTTACCATTTCTTCATATTTTTCAGGTAATTCTTGTAATAATTTTTCAATTACTTGCTCTGCTCGATTGATATCACTCTCATAAGAAATCGATACATCAACGAATGCCACACTATTGCTAATGGAAAAGTTTGTTACTTGCGTAATACTACCATTTGGTAAAATATGAATTTCACCTGTCCAGCTTTTCATCTTCGTTGTTCGTAGTCCAATTTCTAAAACTGCTCCTTCGAATTGGCCGATTCTTACATAATCACCAACTGAAAATTGATCCTCTAATAAAATAAATAAACCTGTAATAACGTCTTTTACTAAACTTTGAGCACCAAAACCAACTGCTAAACCGATTACCCCAGCCCCAGCTAGTAATCCCGATGCATTAATGTCAAATACACCTAAAATCGCGATTAGCATAACAAACATAACAACGTACGCCACAATATTTTCAAGCAATTTCGCTACCGTAACTGTGCGACGCTCTGAAATTTGAATAGGCGAACGACTCCCCATATGGAATGCTTTTCTTACAATCGCTCTAGCAAGACGAACCACTATCACACCAAGTACTAAAATAACTATTATTTTTATCGTTCTCATTCCTACATTGGCCCAATTTATCGAATCAAACCATTGTATTAATAAATCCATATACTTGTACCTCTCCAACTAAAATTTCTTTTTATTCACTCTTTATTGTATCAGAAGTTTTCCCTATTTCTGAAAAAATTTTATGACTTTCTTTACATTTGTTCTTCTTCATTCAGGTATAAAATGACATGAATATATATATACTAGTACTATTATTTCCTCCCTCATAAACAGTTTGCAAACATCATGAACTTATAATTTTTCATGTTACATTTTTCTTTCACTCATTATGAAATAAAAGCCTTATATAAAAACACTTTATAACATGTTGTAAAAATTTATTAAAAGGATGGGTGCTTCATGAACATTGGGAGTTTTCGCTTGCCTTTTTTTGAAAAAGAATCGCAAAATGTTATGCACCACGACGTAGAGGCCTCCGAGACAATCAGCAATTTCTTACTCTCACATATACCCATTAAACTAAATATCCCGCTCATTCTCATTTGCATTGGAACAGACCGTTCAACTGGTGATGCACTTGGACCGTTAGTCGGGACTAAATTAGAACAGATGGAGATCCAAAACTTCCAAGTATTCGGCACGCTCGATGAACCAGTACACGCACTAAATCTCGAAGATAAAATTCAGAATATACAAACTTCTATTCTGGACTCTTTTATTATCGCAATAGACGCTTGCCTTGGAAAATCCCAAAATATCGGCTCCATAACGATTGGAAAAGGACCTAGCAAACCTGGAGCAGCAATGAATAAGAAATTGCCAGCAGTTGGAGAATTACACATACATGGCATTGTAAATTTGAATGGCTTTATGGAATTTTTTGTCCTTCAGAATACAAGATTGAGTCTAGTTATGAAAATGGCTGATGTGATTTCTCAAAGTATAAAAGAAACAGATCAAAAATTATCAGCATTAAAAAGAGCAAACCATCTATAAGTAAAAAGATGGTTTGCTTTTTAATTGTTTCCTGCTAGTAACTCTAAAATACGATTTAAATCATCTTTATTAAAGAACTCTATTTCAATTTTACCTTTTTCTTTTTTTGTTTCTTTAATCTTTACACCTGTGCCAAATTTTTCCCTTAATAGCGTTTCACGTTCTACAAAAAATATATTTCTTTCCATTTTCACCTTCTTTGTTTCACGTGAAACGCGCTGGTTAATTTCTTGAACAATTTGCTCTAGTTGTCTAACATTCAAACTCTCTTTTTCAATGCGCTTCAGTAAAGATTTTAATTGTTCTTCATCTTTTACCGTAAGTAATGTTCGACCATGTGCCATAGATAACTTTCCACTTGCAATCATATCTTGAACAAATGGAGGGAGGCTTAGTAATCGAGTATAATTCGCAATATATGGCCTACTTTTTCCGAGACGCTTTGCTAATTGTTCTTGTGTTACGTTCAACTCATTCATTAGCATTTGGTACGCCATTGCTTCTTCCATTGGATTTAAGTCTTCACGTTGCAAATTTTCAAGTAAAGCAAATTCCATCATTTGCTGCTCACTTAATTGTCGAACAACAGCCGGAACTTTTTCAAGACCGGCTTCCTTAGCAGCTCGATACCTTCTTTCACCAGCAACAATTTCGTATCCTTTAATACTCTTTCTCGCAATTAAAGGTTGTAAAATACCATGTTCTTTAATAGATGCCGCCAACTCTTGAATCGCTTCTCTATTAAAGTGTTTACGTGGTTGGTACGGATTGGGTCTTAATTCAGTTACTGTAATCTCTTGAATTGTTTCTTCTTCTTTCACATCTAAATCAGGAAAAAATGCATTAATTCCTCTTCCTAGGCCTTTAGCCACCTGCAATCACTTCCTCTGCTAAATCTATATATACTTCTGCCCCTCTTGATTTAGCATCATACTGCATAATTGGTTTACCATGACTTGGTGCCTCACTTAAACGAACGTTACGCGGGATAATCGAGCGATATACTTTATCCCTGAAATATTTTTTCACTTCATCTATAACTTGGATCCCTAGATTCGTGCGCGCATCTAACATCGTTAACAATACACCTTGAATTGCTAAATTTTTATTTAAATGCTTTTGCACAAGCCGGACTGTATTTAATAGTTGGCTTAATCCTTCCAATGCATAGTATTCACACTGAACAGGGATAATGACAGAATCTGCTGCGGTTAATGCATTAATTGTTAATAACCCTAAAGATGGGGGGCAGTCGATAATAATATAATCATATTCGTTACGAATCGGCTGTAATGCCCTCTGCAAACGTACTTCCCGGGAAATGGTTGGCACCAATTCAATTTCAGCTCCTGCCAATTGAATGGTAGCGGGTAGAACATCTAAGTTTTCAGTTGCGGTTTTCTGTATAACGTCTTGAACATCTGTATCTTCTACGAGAACATTATAAATACATTGATTTAATTCAGATTTTTCAATTCCCACACCAGTCGTTGCATTTCCTTGAGCATCAATGTCTACAAGAAGGACTTTTTTCCCTACCTGTGCCAATCCAGCTCCTAAATTAACGGATGTTGTTGTTTTTCCAACACCGCCTTTTTGATTAGCAATAGCAATGATTTTTCCCATGATGTCACCTACTTTCAACCTTTCTATCTTATTCTAAAAATAATTATGTTTATTGTAACATGAAATAAAACTTTTTCTTTTACGTCCTTATTAAACTTCAAAATTTATTTCTAAACTCCTTCTTCATTCCACAAGAAAATATAGTAAAAGGGACCTCTTCAAAAGAATGAGGTCCCTTTTACTATATAAATCCATTTTAATTTTTCGACATCTAAATCCCTGCTGTGCAGAATAAAAAGTACCCTCCACTCGTTTGCTCTTTCTGTTTTTACTTCGCATGTGGCAGAAAAAGGCCCTGACCGCTTCTATGCATGGTCAAATACTCTCTCCCACCTAAAAAGAGAGGTTTTATGTCGTTTTTTTCATTGATGTATATATATTACTTTTTCTTAGGAATTTTAATTGTAATTTGATAGTACTCATCAAATTCTTCTTCCTCAGAGTTAACATTTAAACCACTTTTTGCAACCATTTGTAGTGATTGCCTAATTGTATTCATCGCAATTCTCATATCACGACTTACTGCCTTTTGTTTTGCTTTACGCTTTGGTTTTACTTCCTCTAGAAGCTTCGCGATACGTTCTTCAGTTTGTTTTACGTTCAATTGTTTTTCTACAATTTCTTGTAAAACTTTTAATTGTAACTCTTCATTTTTTAAAGGAATAAGTGCACGAGCATGGCGTTCGGTAATGCTCTTTTCTAGTAAAGCCCTTTTAATTTCTTCAGGCAACTTTAATAATCGCAACTTATTTGCGATTGTTGATTGCCCTTTGCCAAGCCTTTGTGCTAGCGCCTCTTGCGTTAAATTATGTAACTCAATCAGCTTTTGATATGCGACAGCTTCCTCAATTGCCGTTAGCTCTTCACGTTGTAGATTTTCAATCAAGGCAACAGAAGCTGTTTCTGTATCATTTAAGTTTTTTATAATTGCGGGAACCTTTTCCCACCCCAATTTCGTTGCTGCACGAAAACGTCTTTCCCCGGCAATAATTTCATAATTATCTTCTTCATACTGCCTCACAACAATTGGTTGGATAAGCCCATGTGTACGAATCGTTAAAGCTAGTTCATCGATGCGCGCGTCATCAAAAACCGTCCGCGGTTGATAACGATTGGGAATGATATTTGCTATCGGAATTTCTTTTATTTCTTCATATATCTTTTTATCTATTTCTTCATGGCTTTCGTCTTGTAATTCGAATTCGCTCTCTTTATATCCAAAGCCAAACAAACGAGAAAACGTATTTTTCATACATATTCCACCACCTTTGGGCCTATTGAATGTTCTACATAAAAATGTTTCCTATGAAACATTTACGCTTTCATTTATATAATTTAATCTTACGTCTAATAAGATTTATTTTTCAATAGGTAATTTATTGGGCGTCCCTGGCTTACGCGGATATTTCTTCGGTGTTTTACGCTTTTTCTCAATTAATAAAATGTTACGTTCACTTTCTTCAAACGGTAATTGGAACGTAGACATCTCTTTTAATTCCCCGCCAAGTACCTCTAAAGCATACTTACCATTTTCAATCTCTTCATTGGCAGCTGCGCCTTTCATAGCGATAAATGTTCCTCCTACCTTTACAAGTGGTAAACATAATTCACTCAGTACAGAGAGGCGAGCCACCGCACGCGCCATTACAACATCATACGATTCACGTACGCCTTCTTTTTTCCCAAATGTTTCAGCACGGTCATGACAAAAAGCAACATCACTTAACTCTAATTTTTGGGCTAAATGATTTAAAAAGTTAATGCGTTTTTGCAATGAATCAACAATTGTTACTTTCAAGTGTGGGAAACAGATTTTTAAAGGAATACTTGGAAACCCTGCGCCTGCACCTACATCACAAACGGAGAATGGTTTGGAAAAATCATAATAAAAAGCGGCAGTGACTGAGTCAAAAAAGTGCTTTAAATACACTTCTTCTTTCTCCGTAATAGCTGTTAAATTCATTTTCTCGTTCCATTCTACTAATGTTTCAAAGTAGATTTCGAATTGCTCTAATTGCCTAGGAGAAAGGGAAACCCCTCTTTCTCCTAGCATAGATTGAAATTGTTCTATGTTCATCTGGCAATATCTCCTTACTATATTATTGGTTCGATACTCGCGCGATTTTTCCTTGTTCGATGTACACAAGTAAAATGGAAATATCAGCTGGATTTACACCGGAAATACGGGATGCCTGCCCCATGGAAAGAGGACGAACATCTTTTAATTTTTGTCTTGCCTCAGAAGCAATTCCAGAAATTGCATCATAATCAATATCGACAGGAATCTTTTTGCCTTCCATTTTCTTCATGCGTTCTACTTGTTGTAAAGATTTTTCAATATATCCTTCATACTTAATTTGAATTTCAACTTGTTCTGCAATTTCATCATTTATTTCTAATTCGCTTGGTGAAAGAAGGCGGATATGTTCATACGTCATTTCCGGACGACGTAGTAAATCACTTGCACGTATGCCATCCTTTAATTCACTTCCACCAACAGTGCGAATCAATTCTTGTACTTCAGGACGTGGTTTAATAATAATGCCTTCTAAACGTGCTTTTTCTTGTTCGATCTGTCTCTTTTTCTCAGAAAAACGCTCATAACGCTCTTCCGGAATTAAGCCAATTTCATGACCAATTTCCGTTAAACGAAGGTCCGCATTATCATGACGCAATAATAAACGATATTCTGCACGAGAAGTTAGTAAACGATAAGGCTCATTTGTCCCTTTTGTCACAAGATCATCGATTAAAACGCCAATATATGCATCAGAACGCCCTAAAATAACCTCTTTTTTCCCTAAAGAACGACAAGCTGCATTAATTCCGGCCATAATTCCTTGTCCTGCAGCTTCTTCATAGCCAGAGGTACCATTAATTTGTCCTGCTGTATATAAATTTTTAATTTTTTTCGTTTCAAGAGTCGGCCAAAGCTGTGTTGGTACAATCGCATCATATTCAATTGCATAACCTGTACGCATCATCTCAACATTCTCTAGACCAGGAATTGTTTTCAGCATTTCACGTTGTACATCTTCTGGTAAGCTTGTTGATAAACCTTGCACATATACTTCCTGTGTATTACGACCTTCTGGCTCTAAGAAAATTTGATGACGTGGTTTATCATTGAAACGCACTACTTTATCCTCAATTGATGGACAATAACGAGGCCCTGTTCCTTTAATCATTCCAGAATACATTGCAGAGCGATGTAAGTTTTTATCAATTAAACGATGTGTTTCTTCACTCGTATATGTTAACCAGCATGGAATTTGATCCATGATGAATTTTGTTGTTTCAAAAGAAAAAGCACGTGGTTTTTCGTCACCTGGTTGAATTTCTGTTTTACTATAATCAATAGTATTACTATTCACACGAGGAGGTGTGCCTGTTTTAAATCTAACAAGATCCAAACCAAGTTCCTCTAGGTGCTCAGACAATGTGATAGATGGTTGCTGATTATTTGGACCACTTGAGTATTTTAAATCTCCCATAATAATCTCACCACGTAAAAATGTACCTGTTGTAATTACAACTGTTTTTGCCGTATATTCAGCACCTGATTGTGTAATTACTCCTTTACATACATCATCCTCAACAATTAAACGTTCAACCATTCCTTGGCGTAATGTTAAGTTTGGTGTTTCTTCAATTGTTTTCTTTAATTCATGTTGATATGAAAATTTATCTGCTTGTGCACGAAGAGCACGTACAGCTGGGCCTTTTCCTGTATTCAACATGCGCATTTGGATGTGCGTTTTATCAATATTACGTCCCATTTCGCCGCCTAATGCATCAATTTCACGAACAACAATCCCTTTTGCTGGTCCACCAACAGAAGGGTTACATGGCATAAACGCTACCATATCTAAATTAATTGTTAACATTAATGTTTTTGAGCCCATTCGTGCTGCTGCAAGACCAGCTTCACATCCTGCATGACCTGCACCGATTACTATGACGTCGTAAGAACCGGCATTGTATCCCATTATTTATTCCTCCTAAGGTTAGCTATCTTTCTAAAACATTTCTATGTTATTTTCCTAAACAAAATTGAGAGAACAACTGGTCGATTAAACTTTCATGAACCGTATCACCAGTAATTTCACCAAGTATTTCCCATGTTCTTGTTAAATCAATTTGAACCATATCAATTGGAACACCGTTCCCTATTGCTTCAATTGCATCTCCAATTGTTTTTTCTGCTTGTGTTAATAAACCGATATGTCTTGCATTAGAAACATATGTCATATCTGCAGATTCGATTGTTCCTTCAAAGAATAGATCAGCTATCGCTTTTTCTAGCTCATCTACGCCTCGCTCCTCAATTAAGGATGTTGTAATGATACGATTTTTACCCGCTAATTGCATGACATGTTCCATATCAATTTTCTTTGGTAAATCGGTTTTATTTACAATGACAATAAAGTCTTTTCCTTGTACAGCATGGAATAGTTCTTCATCCTCATTTGTCAGTGCCTCACTATAATTTACTACGACTAAGACTAAATCAGCCTGCCCCATCATTTCTTTCGAACGCTCTACACCAATTCGCTCAACAATATCTTCCGTTTCACGAATTCCTGCTGTATCAATGAGTTTAAGCGGTACACCACGTACATTGACATACTCTTCAATGACATCACGGGTTGTTCCTGCTATATCGGTTACAATTGCTTTGTTCTCTTGAACAAGGCTGTTTAATAATGAAGACTTCCCAACATTAGGCCTTCCGATGATTGCAGTCGCAATCCCTTCTCGCAAAATTTTCCCTTGCTTAGATGTTTCCAATATATTTTGAATTTCACCACGAACATGCGTAGCCTTTTCAATTAAAATATTATGTGTCATTTCTTCTACATCATCGTATTCCGGATAATCTATATTTACTTCTACATGAGCTAATGTCTCTAAAATTTCTTGACGAAGACGACCAATTAATTTGGATAACCGTCCTTCCATTTGATTAATTGCTACGTTCATCGCCCGATCAGTTTTTGCACGAATTAAGTCCATTACAGCCTCGGCTTGAGATAAATCAATACGCCCATTTAAAAATGCACGTTTTGTAAATTCACCTGGCTCCGCTAAGCGTACTCCCTGTGTCAAAATAAGTTGTAATACTTTATTTACTGAAACAAGGCCGCCATGACAATTAATTTCTACTATATTTTCACGCGTAAATGTTTTCGGTGCTCTCATAATCGACACCATAACTTCTTCAATAACTTGATTCGTATCTAAATCAACAATATGCCCATAATGGATCGTATGAGAAGATACTGCCGTTAAATCTTTCCCTTTAAAAATACGATTGACTTTTTCAATCGCATCCTCTCCACTTACTCGAACAATGGCAATTGCGCCTTCCCCAAGTGCTGTGGAAATTGCAGCAATTGTATCAAATTCCATGTCCTTTCACCTCACTTGTTTATTTCTCTCTATTTCAACATGATTTTTTCCTTCACTAAACTATTAGGATACCATAATGAACCTGTCTACAAAAGAATAATAACTCATTTTATTATGTCCTCATATAAAAACCAATAAACTTACTCACAGTGGATAAGTTTATTGGTTTCAGTTATCCACAATTATTTTTATAAAGAAAACCTTGAACCAGTAAAAACTTCCTCTATTCCCATTAATTATTTGTCCTGATCAGGATTCTACAAGATATATTCACAGAAAAAAACCGGTACTCAAGTGAGTAACCGGTTATTTGGAAGTTATTACAACATGTCGATGTGGTTCTTTTCCTTCAGAAGTTGTAATTACATTTGGATGATTAGATAATGTTTGGTGAATAATTTTTCGTTCAAAAGAAGGCATCGGCTCTAATACAAAGCTTTTCTTTGTACTCATTACTTGTTTTGCTAATCGATAAGAAAGTGATTCTAATGTATCTTTTCTTTTACTACGATAGTTCTCAGCATCCACTGTTATGCCAATATACTGTTTTGTACTACGATTCGCAACAAGTTTTGTTAAATATTGTAAAGAATTTAACGTATGACCTCTTTTCCCAATTAAAACACCTACATTTTCACCAGAAATTGTAAATTCTACTTCTCGACCTTTTACAGTTTTTGTAATCACCACATCCACACCCATACTTTGAACAACACTTTGTAAATATTGTTCAGCTTCTTGGATTGGATCTTTTTTTACTACAACTTCCACCACGGCTGGACGATTCCCAATTAAACCTAAGAACCCTCTCTTGCCTTCATCGATAATTTGTATATCAACTTGATCTTTTGGAACTTTTAATTGCCTTAAAGCATCTTGTACTGCCAGCTCGACTGTTTGTCCTTTAGCAGTAATTATACTCACTTGCTTGATCCTCCAGCCTTACTAGCCTTAATTTCTGGCCCTTTGATCAAATACATTTGAGCGACACCAAAAATATTACCAACTACCCAGTATAGAGATAATGCTGCTGGGAAATTAATTGCAAAGACTAAAATCATGATCGGCATAAGCCAAAGCATCATTGCCATTTGTGGATTTTGTCCAGCTGTACCTGCCATTGAAAGTTTTTGCTGAAGGAATGTTGTAATTGCTGCAACAATTGGAAGGATATAGTACGGATCTGGATGTCCTAAATCAAACCATAAGAAACTATGTTGTTTAATTTCCGTCGTTCTCATAATCGCATGATAAAATGCGAATAAAATTGGCATTTGAATAAAGATTGGTAAACAACCTGCTAATGGGTTTACGCCATTCTTTTGATACAATTGCATCATTTCTTGTTGCAACTTTTGCTGCGTCGCTTGATCCTTAGAGCTATATTTCTCTTTTAGTCTCGCCATTTCTGGTTGCAACGCTTGCATTGCTTTCGTACTCTTCGTTTGTTTAATCATTAATGGTAATAGCGCAAAACGAATAATAAGAGTCGTAACAACAATCGCTAAGCCAAAATTATTACCCAATAATTTTGCAAAATACGTGATTAACTGAGAAAGCGGGTATACGAAATATTCATTCCAAATCCCTGTGCTTTTCGATGTAATTGGCAGATTTGTTTCACTACAGCCCGCAGTAATCGCCATTAATGCAATAACCATGGCTAGTAAGCCTATCTTCTTTTTCACAGCCTGCTCCTCCTTGTTTCGGTATGTATATAGTGTAATTCATTTTCCTTTTCCTACGCTACTTGTTTGTGATTTTGATACCAGAGCGCTTAAAGGCATGAATTAAGCTTCCCTTTAATTGTTCATATGTCATATCTGCACAAGGCTTCCTTGCTATTATAACAAAATCTTTTCCAGAATCTATCTCATCTTTTAATTCGGTAATCGATTGGCGAATCATACGCTTAATTCGATTGCGTACAACTGCATTTCCTATTTTCTTACTAACAGAAAGACCGATTCGAAAGTATGGTTGCTCAGCCTTTTCAAGCTGGTATACAACAAACTGACGATTTGCATTCGATTTTCCATTTTGAAAAACAGCCTGGAATTCATCATTCTTTTTTATACGATTCTTTTTCTTCATATCAATTGACACTCCTGTATTTCATCAGTGGAAATTCATTATTACTAGAAAAAAAGACCACTGAACGATCAGTGGTCTACGCAGATAATACTTTTCTTCCTTTACGACGACGAGCTGCTAGCACTTTACGTCCGTTCGCTGTGCTCATACGGCTGCGGAAACCATGTACTTTGCTGCGCTTACGTTTATTTGGTTGGTAAGTTCTTTTCATTATATGACACCTCCCTGAGGAATATCTGTTAAAGACAGTCTTGTAAATTATAGTTAATCAACTAGTAAAATGTCAATGGTTCTCGAAATTTTCATCAAATATTCATTTTAAACCTATTCACAATTTTTTTCACAACCGCTTCATTCTCTTGTGGATAAATATATTTTCTGTTTTTTCATATCCACAAATTATTTTTTCACTTTTACACAGTATATCGTATTGTGGACAAGTTTATTCCACAAGGTATTGATTTTGTGGATAACTTTCTGAAATTCATTGCTATCACTACTTTTTTTTGATATTATAGTTGTGTTTTCACCTTGAACAAGTTTTCCACACTTATAATTTATCCACAAATTGTGCATAACATGTGGACAGTTATAATCACATGTGGGTAAATAGTTGTCCACATGTGGTTTTTTTGTCGAAAACTCTATCTCGTATACAGACGGCGTTTTTAGGTTTTAAAATACGTTCCGTATAAATATACATTATTGTTTTTTGAGGTTGTACAATTGTTGCACAACCTTATTCTTTTACCATCTTTGTAAAGGAGGGACACCCTTGGAAAATATCTCTGATTTATGGAATAGTGCTTTGAAAGAGCTAGAAAAAAAGGTAAGTAAACCGAGTTATGAAACCTGGTTAAAATCGACAAAAGCACATGCTTTAAAAAAAGATATATTAACCATTACAGCTCCAAATGAATTTGCTCGTGACTGGTTAGAATCTCATTATTCAGAGCTAATTTCAGAAACACTTTACGATTTAACAGGAGCAAAGCTAGATATTCGCTTTATTATTCCCCAAAGTCAAACTGAAGAGGAGATTGACTATCCTCCTGCTAAAAAGAAAAGAACAAATGACGAGTCTAATCACTTACCACAGAGCATGTTAAACCCGAAATATACTTTTGATACATTTGTTATTGGCTCTGGTAACCGCTTTGCACATGCAGCCTCTTTAGCTGTAGCTGAAGCACCCGCAAAAGCATATAACCCATTATTTATTTATGGGGGCGTTGGACTTGGAAAAACGCATTTAATGCATGCAATTGGTCATTATGTAATTGAGCATAATCCAAATGCAAAAGTCGTTTATTTATCATCAGAAAAATTTACAAACGAATTTATTAATTCAATTCGTGACAATAAAGCTGTCGATTTTCGTAATAAATACCGTAATGTAGATGTCTTATTGATAGATGATATTCAGTTTCTCGCTGGAAAAGAACAAACGCAAGAAGAGTTCTTCCATACATTTAATGCGTTACATGAAGAAAGTAAACAAATTGTAATTTCAAGCGATCGACCACCTAAGGAAATTCCAACTTTAGAAGATCGTCTTCGTTCACGATTTGAGTGGGGACTTATTACAGATATTACGCCACCAGACTTAGAAACGAGGATTGCAATTTTGCGGAAAAAGGCAAAAGCAGAAGGCCTTGATATTCCAAATGAGGTTATGCTCTATATTGCAAACCAAATTGACTCAAATATTCGTGAACTAGAGGGGGCACTTATTCGAGTTGTTGCCTATTCATCCCTAATTAATAAAGATATTAATGCAGATCTAGCAGCTGAAGCACTTAAAGATATTATTCCAAATTCTAAACCAAAAATTATTTCTATTTATGATATTCAAAAGGCTGTTGGAGATGTGTATCAGGTTAAATTAGAGGATTTCAAAGCGAAGAAACGTACAAAATCTGTTGCATTTCCTCGACAAATCGCAATGTATCTATCACGCGAACTTACAGACTCATCTTTACCAAAAATAGGTGAAGAATTTGGCGGCCGTGATCACACAACAGTTATCCATGCTCACGAAAAAATTTCGAAGTTATTAAAAACGGATACGCAACTGCAAAAACAAGTCGAAGAAATTAAGGATATTTTAAAGTAGTAGTTGAATAGTGTGAATAACTTTCCTTGTTTTACGCACAGTCTATCCACATGTAGATAGACTGTTTTTACATCTCTAAACTAAGTTATCCACATATCCACAAGCCCTACTACTATTACTACTACTTTTTTATCTTTATTAAATAAATAAAATCTTATACTTACCGGAGGTTTTCGTTATGCGTTTTACAATTCAAAAGGACTACCTTGTAAGAAGTGTACAAGATGTAATGAAGGCTGTTTCCTCTCGTACAACAATTCCCATTCTTACAGGAATTAAAGTTGTAGCTACTGAAGAAGGGGTTACATTAACAGGTAGTGATGCGAATATTTCAATTGAATCCTTTATTCCTGTTGAAGAAGATGGAAAAGAGATCGTAGAAATTGCACAATCAGGAAGTATTGTTTTACAAGCAAAATATTTTAGCGAAATTGTAAAAAAATTACCGAGAGACACGGTCGAAATTTCTGTAGAAAATCATTTTATGACAAAAATAAAATCTGGAAAATCCGAGTTTAATTTAAATGGCTTAGATGCTGCAGAATACCCATTATTACCGCAAATTGAAGAACATCATGTATTTAAACTCCCTACAGATTTACTAAAACACATGATTCGTCAAACCGTATTTGCGGTTTCAAGTTCTGAAACTCGTCCGATCTTGACAGGTGTAAACTGGAAAGTATATAACAGCGAACTGACTTGTATTGCAACAGATAGTCACAGGTTAGCACTTCGTAAAGCGAAAATTGAAGGACATAGTGTTTCTGGCGAATTCCAAGCGAATGTTGTTATCCCTGGTAAAAGTTTAAACGAATTAAGCAAGATTCTAGATGAATCTGAAGAGATGGTAGATATCGTTATTACAGAGTATCAAGTATTATTCCGAACAAAACATTTATTATTCTTCTCTAGATTATTAGAAGGTAATTACCCAGATACAACTCGTTTAATTCCAGCAGAAAGCAAAACAGATATTTTTGTAAATACAAAGGAATTTTTACAGGCTATTGATCGTGCTTCATTACTAGCAAGAGATGGCCGTAATAACGTTGTAAAGCTATCAACGTTAGAACAACAAATGCTGGAAATTTCTTCGAATTCACCAGAAATCGGGAAAGTAGTAGAAGAAATTCAATGTGAGAAGGTAGAAGGGGAAGAATTAAAAATATCCTTTAGTGCAAAATATATGATGGATGCATTAAAAGCCTTAGATAGTACGGAAATTAAAATTAGCTTTACTGGTGCAATGAGACCGTTCTTAATTCGTACAGTAAATGATAATTCTATTATCCAATTAATTTTACCAGTTCGTACTTACTAAGAAGAGTGAGGGTTGCTAGTTTAAATATGCTAGTGACCCTTGTTTGATTTTGGGTATTGCTTTCCTAATGTAAGTTTATTTAGTACAATGAAAGAATGAACACTTTCAGAAAGTGAGCGATTTTATGAAACGTATTAAGATTTCAACAGAGTACATTACACTAGGACAATTTTTAAAGTTAGCTGATGTGATTGATACAGGCGGCGCTGTGAAATGGTTCTTACAAGAATACGAAGTGTACGTGAATCAAGAGCTTGAAAATAGAAGAGGCCGAAAGTTATATGCAAATGATATCGTTGAAATTCCGGGAAACGGAACATTTCAAGTTCAGGCATAAAGGGGGAGCCCTTTGTTTATTACAGAAATACAATTAAAAAACTATCGCAATTATGAAAATCTAGAACTTTCCTTTGAGGATAAGGTCAATGTAATTATTGGTGAAAATGCACAAGGGAAAACGAATTTGATGGAAGCTATTTATGTATTAGCGATGGCAAAATCTCATAGAACTTCGAATGATCGTGAACTTATCCGGTGGGATGAGGATTATGGTAAAATAAAAGGTAGATTACAAAAACGAAATAGTTCTTTGTCTTTAGAATTAAATATTTCTAAAAAAGGCAAAAAGGCAAAGTTAAATCAACTTGAACAACAAAAGTTGAGCCAATATATTGGCGAAATGAATGTTGTTATGTTTGCCCCAGAAGATTTAAATCTTGTAAAAGGAAGCCCTCAAGTACGAAGACGCTTTTTGGATATGGAGCTCGGACAAATAGCTCCTGTCTATTTGTATGAATTAAGCCAATACCAAAAGGTGCTCACGCAACGAAATCACTTGCTAAAAAAAATGCAAGGGAATAGTAAAAATGAGGAAACGATGTTGGATGTATTTACACTTCAACTCATTGAACATGGTGCAAAAATTTTGCGAAAACGTTTTGAGTTTTTGCATTTACTACAAGAATGGGCTGCTCCAATCCACCGCGGAATTAGTAGAGGATTAGAGGAGTTAGAAATCGTGTATAAACCAAGTGTAGATGTATCAGAATCAATGGATTTGTCGAAAATAAAAGAAGTATACTATGAAAGTTTTCAGTCTGTGAAACAACGTGAAATTTTCCGTGGTACGACTTTAATTGGTCCGCATCGTGACGATTTACAATTCTTCGTTAATAGTAAAAATGTTCAAGTCTTTGGTTCACAAGGACAACAACGAACAACCGCACTGTCCCTAAAATTAGCTGAAATTGAATTGATTTATTCAGAGGTTAAGGAATATCCAATCCTTTTATTAGATGATGTGTTATCAGAACTAGATGATTATCGTCAATCACATCTGTTAAATACAATTCAAGGAAAAGTGCAAACATTTGTGACAACGACGAGTGTCGACGGAATTGAACACGAAACATTAAAAGAAGCGAAAACAATTCATGTAACGAACGGCACGGTAGATTGTGAAATAGACAGAGCTTAGCTTCTGTTTAAATGGAAAAGTAGGTGATCTTTGTGTCAATGGAACAAAAGCAAATGCAAGAAAATTCATATGATGAAAGTCAAATACAGGTACTTGAGGGACTAGAGGCAGTTCGGAAACGTCCGGGTATGTATATTGGATCTACGAGCGGGAAAGGACTTCACCATCTTGTATGGGAAATTGTCGATAATAGTATCGATGAAGCGTTAGCAGGATATTGTGATGAAATTAACGTTAGTATCGAAGAAGATAATAGTATTCTTGTAACGGATAATGGACGTGGTATTCCAGTTGGTATACAAGAAAAAATGGGACGTCCTGCGGTAGAGGTTATTATGACTGTCCTTCACGCTGGTGGTAAATTTGGTGGCGGCGGTTATAAAGTTTCTGGTGGTTTACATGGCGTTGGGGCATCTGTTGTAAATGCCTTATCGACAGAACTAGAAGTGTTTGTACACCGTGAAGGAAAAATCCATTATCAAAAATATGAACGAGGTATTCCAGTTGCAGATTTGAAAGTCATCGGTGAAACGGATCATACAGGGACAATAACTCGCTTTAAGCCAGATCCAGAGATTTTTAAAGAGACGACAGAATATGAATTTGATACGTTAGCGACTCGTATGCGTGAGTTGGCGTTTTTAAATCGTAATATTAAATTAACAATTGAAGATAAGCGTGAACATAAGCAAAAGAAAGAGTTCCATTACGAAGGTGGAATTAAATCTTATGTGGAGCATTTAAATCGTTCAAAACAACCAATCCATGAAGAGCCTGTATATGTTGAAGGTTCAAAAGATGGGATTCAGGTTGAAGTTGCGCTTCAATATAACGAAGGATATACAAATCATATTTACTCATTTACAAATAATATTCATACGTATGAAGGTGGTACACATGAGGTAGGATTTAAAACTGCCCTAACACGTGTAATCAACGATTATGGTCGCAAAAATAACATTTTAAAAGATGCGGATAGTAATTTAACTGGTGAAGATGTTCGTGAAGGCTTAACAGCAATCGTATCAATTAAACATCCAAATCCACAATTTGAAGGGCAAACGAAGACGAAACTTGGAAATAGTGAAGCGAGAACGATTACAGAATCTGTATTCTCAGAAGCCTTTGAAAAGTTCTTACTAGAAAACCCAAATGTTGCACGTAAAATTATAGATAAAGGAACGATGGCAGCGCGCGCGCGCGTAGCTGCTAAAAAAGCTCGTGAATTGACACGTAGAAAGAGTGCGTTAGAAGTTTCGAGTTTACCAGGTAAATTAGCGGATTGTTCTTCGAAAGATCCAGCAATCAGTGAAATTTACATCGTAGAGGGTGACTCTGCCGGCGGATCTGCGAAACAAGGGCGTGACCGTCATTTCCAAGCGATTTTACCACTTAAAGGTAAGATTATTAACGTTGAAAAGGCGCGATTAGATAAAATTTTATCTAACGATGAAGTGCGTACAATTATTACAGCGATTGGTACAAATATTGGTGGGGATTTCGATATTGAGAAGGCTCGTTATCATAAAATTATTATTATGACAGATGCCGACGTGGATGGTGCACATATTCGTACCCTATTATTGACGTTCTTCTATCGTTATATGCGTCAAATAATTGAGTGTGGTTATATATATATTGCGCAACCACCATTGTTTAAAGTACAACAAGGCAAAAAAATTCAATATGCTTACAACAATAAAGAACTTGAAAAAATACTAGCTGAATTACCGGCTCAACCTAAGCCTGGAATTCAGCGCTATAAAGGTCTAGGGGAAATGAATCCAACTCAGCTATGGGAGACAACAATGGACCCGGAAGTACGTTCGTTACTTCAAGTTTCTCTTCAAGATGCGATTGAAGCGGATGAAACGTTTGAAATTTTAATGGGTGATAAAGTAGAACCGCGTCGTAACTTTATCCAAGAAAATGCAAAATACGTGAAAAACCTTGATATTTAAGTGAGTAATGACAGGAATCCAAGTATTCCTGTCTTCTCCATATAAATCAATATATTATGTAACGGAAATGTAAGAGGAGGTGCTCGTTGATGTCAGACAATCAACAACAAGCACGAATTCGAGAAATTAATATTAGTCATGAAATGCGTACCTCATTTTTAGATTACGCAATGAGTGTTATCGTATCTCGTGCATTACCAGATGTTCGTGATGGGTTAAAACCAGTTCACCGTAGGGTTTTATATGCGATGAATGATTTAGGAATTACAGCTGATAAAGCATATAAGAAGTCGGCACGTATTGTCGGTGAAGTAATTGGTAAGTATCACCCGCACGGTGATGCAGCTGTTTATGAAACAATGGTACGTATGGCGCAAGATTTTAGTCAACGTTACATGCTTGTTGATGGACATGGTAATTTCGGTTCTGTTGATGGAGATTCAGCTGCAGCAATGCGTTATACAGAAGCAAGAATGTCTAAGATTTCCATGGAACTATTGCGCGATATTACGAAAAATACGATAGATTATCAAGATAACTATGATGGTTCTGAAAGAGAACCAATTGTATTACCAGCGCGTTTCCCTAACTTATTAGTAAATGGTACGACGGGTATTGCGGTTGGTATGGCAACAAACATTCCACCGCATCAACTTGGAGAAGTAATTGATGGTGTATTGGCATTAAGTCATAACCCTGATATTACTATCGCGGAATTAATGGAATATATTCCTGGACCAGACTTCCCAACATCAGGTTTAATCTTAGGGCGAAGTGGAATTCGAAGAGCTTACGAAACAGGCCGCGGCTCTATCATACTTCGTGCTAAAGTTGAAATTGAAGAGAGAGCAAATGGTAAACAATCTATTATCGTAACAGAACTACCTTATCAAGTTAATAAGGCGCGATTAATTGAAAAGATTGCAGAATTAGTTCGTGATAAGAAAATTGAAGGCATTACAGATTTACGTGATGAATCGGATCGAAATGGTATGCGTATTGTTATGGAAGTACGTCGTGATGCAAATGCCAATGTACTATTAAATAATCTATATAAGCACACGGCGCTTCAAACAAGCTTCGGTATTAATATGTTATCTCTTGTAAATGGAGAGCCACAAGTCCTAAATTTAAAACAAAATCTATATTATTATTTAGAGCATCAAAAGGTAGTAATTCGTAGACGTACTGCTTATGAATTAGAGAAAGCAGAAGCACGTGCCCATATTCTAGAAGGATTACGGATTGCGTTAGATCACCTTGATGAAGTTATTACTTTAATCCGTAGTTCAAAAACAGCTGATATTGCAAAACAAGGTTTAATGGAACGTTTCGGCTTAAGCGAGAAACAAGCGCAAGCGATTTTAGATATGCGTTTGCAACGTTTAACCGGATTAGAACGTGAAAAAATTGAACAAGAATATCAAGACTTAATGAAGCTAATTGCAGAGTTAAAAGCAATTTTAGCAGACGAAGAAAAAGTTCTTGAAATTATTCGCGAGGAATTAGCTGAAGTAAAAGAACGTTTTAATGATAAGAGAAGAACAGAAATTACAATTGGCGGTATGGAAGCTATCGAGGATGAAGATTTAATCCCAGAACAAAATATCGCAATTACACTTACTCATAATGGTTACATTAAGAGGTTACCGGCTTCTACGTACAAAACACAGAACCGTGGGGGACGTGGTGTACAAGGAATGGGTACGAATGATGATGACTTTGTTGAACATTTATTAACAACGTCTACTCATGATCATATTTTATTCTTCACAAACAAGGGTAAAGTATACCGTACAAAAGGATATGAAATTCCAGAGTATAGTCGTACGGCGAAAGGACTACCGATTATTAACCTATTAGGGGTAGATAAGGGTGAGTGGATCAACGCCATTATTCCAATTCGTGAGTTTGGTGACGACCAGTTCTTATTCTTTACAACGAAACAAGGTATCTCTAAGAGAACGCCGCTCTCATCATTTGCAAATATACGTACGAACGGTTTAATTGCAATTTCGCTTCGTGAAGAAGATGAAGTAATTTCTGTACGTTTAACATCTGGTGATAAAGATATTATCGTAGGGACAAGTAATGGTATGTTAATTCGCTTCAATGAACAAGATGTACGTTCCATGGGCCGTAATGCAGCTGGTGTAAAAGCTATTACACTAGGCGAAGAGGACCAAGTAGTAGGTATGGAAATTGTTGAAGAAGATACGAATGTCTTAATCGTAACGAAAAACGGGTATGGTAAGCGTACGCCGGTTGAAGAGTATCGACTACAGAGTCGTGGTGGTAAAGGTCTGAAGACTTGTAATATTACAGATAAGAACGGTAAATTAGTAGCAGTTAAATCTGTAACAGGTGAAGAAGACATTATGTTAATTACAGCAGCGGGTGTTATTATTCGTATGCCAGTTGATCAAATCTCTCAAATGGGGCGTAATACACAAGGTGTTCGTCTAATTCGATTAGAGGATGAGCAAGAGGTAGCGACAGTAGCAAAAGCACAAAAAGATGAAGATGAAGATGAAGAAATTAGTGAAGAGGTTTCTTCTGAAGAATAAGAGTGGGGATTTCCCCCCTCTTTATTTTTTTATAATAATACTTGCATAGCAATAAGAAAGCCTATATAATAGGCAGAGTCAGCAAATGAGAGATACAAGTTATCGAAAAAAACTTGTTGACGAAAATAATATACTATGATATATTATAAAAGTCGCTGAAACGCGATGTTGAACTTTGAAAACTAAACGAAACAAACAACGTGAAACGTCAATTTTTATTTTTAGATGCTAGACAAACTAACTTTATTGGAGAGTTTGATCCTGGCTCAGGATGAACGCTGGCGGCGTGCCTAATACATGCAAGTCGAGCGAATGGATTAAGAGCTTGCTCTTA